>JBBADV010000014.1 GCA_041656295.1 Kiritimatiellales bacterium
GAAGAACTGAAAAAACAGGCCGGGAAAACCGCCGCTTGACAAACCATAACGAAAGAACTACCCCATGCCCGTCAACGATCAAAAATCAGCACCCCTTCGGTGTCTTTTTTATATGAGGCAATACGTTTATAATCTGATCAGTCACGGCAGGGTCCCGGGCTGAACTATGAATCAGTATCAACGAGGAAACGACGGCATGAACCAAAAAGCTCCAACCGGACACCTGCTTTTACAATCTACCCCTTTTCCCATAAAATAAGAAACCATTTTGAAACCGTTGACTTTATGCCCTCTTCCTGATTAAGTATGCACTTTCTATTCACAGAAAACGCGCTTGTGGTGGAATTGGTAGACACGCAAGATTCAGGTTCTTGTGCCGCGAGGTGTGGAGGTTCGAGTCCTCTCAAGCGCACCATTCATCTTCTTCAGAACATAATTTCCTGCTTCATTTCCACTGTTTTTTATTCTATTTCGGAGCAAATCGTTGTAGCGAAAAGATGAATTCTTTAGATCAATGCGACTTTTCTAAGAAAAAACAGAGACTGGTCGGGGTGACAAGATTTGAACTTGCGACTTCTACGTCCCGAACGTAGCGCTCTACCAGACTGAGCCACACCCCGTCGAAAAAGAAGCGCGCATAATATCTGTTCGGTGATGTTTTGCAAGCATTCTGTTAACAGTTCATTTTTACTTTTAAAACCGTGAGCTGAATGAAACTAAATTCCGTTTTTAACTTTGATCAGGTGCCTTGCGAGGTAAAAAATCACATCTCAATCATGGGTACCGGCAATAAAACTGAAAAACTCCGTGCGCTTTTTGTATAAAAGATTTGTAATAGCACTGTGTCGATGTTAGGGTTTTTCATAATTTATACGCAGTCTGTACACACGGGGTGTGCAGCGCACAGGAGAGGAACCTTAATCAGGAGAGGAGTGGTTTCGATGAAGAAACTTCTAGCAGCTACAGTTATCGCCGCAGGCGTTGCGCTTGCACAGCAGAATGTGCCCGTTCAGGACACGATTATTGTTGAACAAAAAGCAGATGTCGCAGTAATTGCAAACGTTGATCTGTTTTCCGCATACGTATGGCGCGGACAGGTCGTTAATGATTCATTGGTTGCTCAGCCGGCGGTCACGATTGAAAAAGCAGGCTTCTTCCTTGATATCTGGGCGAACTACAACATCGTCGGCAAAAAGAACCGTGAAGATACAGACTTTACGAAAGTTGAGTTTACGCTCGGCTATAAAATTCCGGTGAACACCGATGATTTTGATATCACTGTCGGGTTGACTCATTTTACCTTTCCGGAATCTGAAGGGCAGGTAAATCGTAAGGATGGTAACGACGACTGGGAAGACACAACGGAACTCTTCATTTCTTCCACGTTCTACGGCATTATTTTGAACCCGACGGTTGAAATCTATTATGACTGTGATCAGGCACAGGGCTGGTACGGCTCTTTTGGCCTCTCACATACTTTCGAGTTAAGCGATGCACTGAACATGACTCTTGGCGGTTCGATTGGCCTCGCCGAAGCTGAATGGGCGCGCGAACAGTACGGTGAAAGCGTAAGTTCCGGCTGGAATGATTATAATGCGTACGTTGCCGCTGAATATGCCCTGACCGAAGACCTGACGCTGGGTGCGCGTTTGCAATACAGCGTTCTCGACGGTTCTTATAAGCACGGTAAGAATAAAGATGGTACTAGACATTATGACGCAACAGACAATCTTGTCTGGGGCGGAATCTCTCTTTCCTATAAATTCTAAACAAACCGGAAGAGAATCAGAAAGCGCCTCATTTCCGGGGCGCTTTTTTATTTGTGTGATTAATGTAGACGCGCCGGCCGGTCTCATTAATATAACGGCCTAATGTAGCGGAGAATGAGATGGATAAACTGCTTAACCTGATAAAAAACAACGCGCGGGAATCTTCCGAGAATCTCGCCAAGCTTCTCGGCAGCAGTGCCGCCGAAGTGGATGCGAAACTGAATGCCTATGAAAAGGCCGGTATCATTCTGGGGTATCAGACATTGATCGATGATGAAAAGCTGGATGATACCTCTGTGACAGCCGTGATTGAGGTGCGCCTGATGGCGGAACGCGAAGGCGGATTCAACCGTAATGCGGAACGTATCAGCCGGTTTCCGGAGGTGCGTTCTGCTTTTCTCATGTCCGGCGGATACGATTTACTGCTGTTCGTCAGCGGCAGAACGTTGAATGAAGTCGCCAGTTTTGTAAGTGAAAAACTGTCGCCGCTGCCCGGCGTGGTGGGCACCAGCACGCACTTTGTACTGAAAGCATATAAAAAGAATGACATTTTAATGCGTACCCCTGATGAAAACGAACGACCCAGCATCTCTCCGTAATCGCACGGCTTCTCTCGTGCGCGGTCTGCCGCGTTCCGGAATCCGGGAATTTTTTGATATTGTCAGTCAGCGCGATGATGTCATCAGTCTCGGTGTCGGTGAGCCGGATTTTGTTACGCCGTGGCGTATTCGCGAAGCGGCAATCACGTCGCTGGAGCAAGGCTCCACGAGTTATACATCTAACCTCGGGCTGCCGAGTCTGCGCAGAGGCATTTCCGGCTATGTAAAAACATTCACCGGCGTCACCTATAATCCGGAGAATGAAATTCTCGTTACGGTCGGCGTGAGTGAGGCGATGGATATTGCGCTGCGCGCACTGATTAATCCCGGGGATGAGGTGCTTTATCACGAACCGTGTTTTGTCTCTTATAATCCGGCTGTTCAGCTGGCGTACGGCGTGCCGGTAAACGTTGAAACACCGGCGGAGAACGGATTTAAGCTTACGCGCAAAATGCTCGAAGAAAAGGTGACGCCGAAGAGTAAAATTTTAATCGTCAACTTTCCGACAAATCCAACCGGCACCGTGCTGTCCAAAAGCGAGGTCGAAGACATTGCGTCGTTCGCCATCGATCATGACCTGATTGTTCTGTCGGATGAAATTTACGGCGAACTGACCTATAACGGCACGCATCACAGTTTTATTTCCGTTCCCGGCATGCGCGAGCGCACCGTGTATCTGCACGGATTTTCAAAAGCCTGGGCCATGACCGGCTTCCGGCTCGGGTTTGCCTGTGCGCCGCCGGAACTGATTGAAGCGATGATGAAGATTCATCAGTACACCATGATGTGTGCGCCGACAACCAGTCAGCGCGCCGCGGTCGAAGCACTTAAAAATCCGGAAAAGGATATTGCCGAAATGCGCGACAGCTATTGCGTGCGCCGGAATTTCATGCATGCCGCATTTAAGGACATGGGCATCGATTGTCTTCTGCCCGGCGGAGCATTCTATATGTTTCCATCGATTGGTAAATTCGGACTCAGCTCGAAAGAATTTGCGCTCCGGCTGCTCGAAGAAGAGAGCGTTGCCGTTGTTCCCGGCACCGCTTTCGGCGCCGTCGGTGAAGGCAGCGTCCGCTGCTGTTATGCCACCGCGCTTGACGACATCAAAGAGGCTTTGGTTCGTATCAACCGGTTTATACAACGGTTATAAAATGAAATTGACGGCTCACACACAGCCGTGTTCAGGAAAATGGAAAATGAAAAAAGAACTGATGCTTGCGGTTCTTCTTTTTGCCGGCGGCGGCAGTGCCGAATTCCAAAACCGTGAATGGAACATTGAAGGATTGCGGCGCGAAGCAATACTCTGGATTCCGGCGGAAACAAACAATCCGGTATCGGTGGTGTTTGTATTTCACGGACACGGCGGCACCATGCAAACCGCGGTAAAAAATTTCCGTATTCACGAACTCTGGCCGGAGGCCGTTATTGTTTACATGCAGGGCGTACCGACGCCGGGCAAACTGACCGATCCCGACGGAAAAAAATCCGGCTGGCAGAATCGTTCCGGAATTCATGACGACCGCGATCTGAAATTTTTTGATGCCGTTTTTAAAACGTTGAAAGAGGAATTTTCGAGTGATAAAAATCGCGTTTATGCGATGGGGCATTCCAACGGCGGCGCATTTACATATTTGCTTTGGAGCGTACGTGAAAATTTATTCGCCGCGCTTGCTCCGTCCGGATCGTTGAATCCGGAAGCGTTGTCGGGAATAAAACCGGCACCGGTGCTTCACATTGCCGGCCGGACGGATCCGCTCGTAAAATATGAATGGCAGGAGTGGATGTTAAAAAACCTGAAAATAATCAACAAATGCACCGGCGAAAGTGAGCCGTGGGACTCTGCCGGCGATCTGACCGGCACCATGTATAAATCAGAAACCGGCACTCCGCTGATTACATTAATCCATCCCGGCGGACATGAATTTCCAAAGGAAGCGCCGGAACTCATCGTCAAATTTTTCAAGCAGCACGCAAAAGCCGGTCATTAAAATTTTCCCGGCGCTAACCGCGAATATTGAAAAACTATCGACGCAAAAAATACAAATTGGTCCGCAGATAACGCAGATAAGCGCAGATGTTAAAAGCACGGGATACACAAAACACACGGAAGTTTTGCAGAAGAGGGATTAGCAGAGAGGCAGAGTCGTAGACGCGGCGCCCTCGCCGCGTTCCGTGTTCGGAGTTTTCAGTTTACAATTGAGAGTTGAAACGTTCTCTGTGCGCTCTGCGGTTTATCTCTCATTCTGCCCATAAGTATTTTGCAATTTTTGCGGCTATACATGAATTTAAAATGCTCTAGCGGCACCCGGCGGCGCAAACGCCTGCGATGCTTGTGTCAAACAAACGCTCTTACGGTTCCTTTGTGAAGAGTGTACGAGGGTAACAGCCTGGGATACAACACGGTTATAATGCACATTTTAAAGTGTACTCATCACAGATGAAAGAGTACTTTTTCGTCAAGAAAACAAAGCGGGAGAAATAATAATGATTGTTTTAAAATCAATCCGGGTTCTTTGTCTGAGTATCTTCGTTCATGGTGTGTGCTCTGCGGCGACATATTACGTGGACGCAAACCGTGCGGATGACACCGGAAACGGACGGAGCTGGGCAGCTGCAAAAAAGACAATTCAAGCGGCAATTAATGCCGCCGTGGCCGGTGATGAAGTCCTGGTCACGAACGGCACCTATGCACCGATTTCGACGGCTAATAAAGCCATTACGATCCGCAGCGTCAACGGTGCGCAGTATACGGTCATTGATGGCGGAAATTCAAATCGCTGCGCGACACTGGGATCAGCCACTAACCATTTTAACACTGTTTTGGACGGGGTTACGCTGCAGAACGGGTATTCCAGTTCTGGCGGCGGGTCGTATTGCGGGACGTTGAACAATTGTGTGCTGACAGGAAATACGGCAGCTTCTTCTTATGGTGGCGGGGCGTATAGGGGCACGTTGAATAATTGTACATTGAGCGGGAATACGGCTTATAATGGCGGCGGGGCGTATCAGGGGACGCTGAATAATTGTATTGTCTGGGAGAATTCGACTCCGCATGGCAGCAACCATTATGGGTGTACTTTTTCTTATTCCTGCACCGCACCGCTGCCATCCGGAGCAGGTAATATTGCCGCAGATCCACGTCTAACCGATAACTACCGTCTTCAATCCGGTTCGCCCTGTATCAACGCCGGCAATACAAAGCTGGTGCAATGCGCTGTGGATATGGACGGCAACGCGATGATTCAGAATGGGCAGGTGAACATGGGCGCCTTCGCCGGCAGTGTGACGGAGTGGTTATTTACCGCGCAGTCAGAGCTCGTAACCGAAGTCGGGGGCGAAACAGTTCAGCTGCCGGTTTACGCACAGGACGGCAGTGCCTGGAGCGCAAGCACCACGGCGGAGTGGATTACACTTACGCAGGCCAGCGGAACCGGCGATGGAGTGATCATCTTCGATGTACAGTCAAATCCTGGTATTTCTCGTCGTAGCGGAAGTCTTGTGATCAGCGATGGCGTCCGCACATTCACGGTAGCGGTAACCCAAAGCCGGTACTGGTATGTTTCCGGGGCTGGAAATGACAGTTCCGGCGCCGGCTGGGATTCTGCTTTTCGCACAATTCAGACAGCGGTTGATGCAGCGATGACCGGCGATGAAGTCATGGTCACGAACGGCACCTATGCGCCGATTTCGACGGCTAATAAAGCGGTCACCATCCGCAGCGTTAACGGTGCACAACATACGGTCATTGATGGCGGAAATTCAAATCGCTGCGCGACACTGGGATTAGCGAACACTCACCTTGATACCGTTTTGGATGGGTTCACGCTGCAGAACGGGCATTCCAGGGATGGCGGCGGGTCGTATGGGGGGACGCTGAATAATTGTACGTTGAGCGGGAATACAGCTTACTACGGAGGCGGGACGTATTACGGGACGCTGAATAATTGTACGCTGAGCGAAAATGGAGCTTCTGATGGCGGGGGATCGTATTACGGGGCGCTGAATAATTGTACGTTGAGCGGGAATACGGCTTATAATGGTGGCGGGGCGCATGAGGGGACGCTGAATAATTGTATTGTCTGGGGAAATTCGGCTCCGAATGGCAGCAACTATTCTTCCGGTACGTTTTCTTATTCCTGCACCGCACCGCTGCCATCCGGAGCAGGTAATATTGACACAGATCCACTATTTGTGAATGCAGAAAATGGGGACTTCCGCTTAAGACTGGAATCGCCGTGTATTGATGCAGGTGTAAATACCCATGTCGTTGGTGACGTCGACCTAATCGGCAGTCCGCGCATTCATAACAATCGTGTGGATATGGGCGCGTATGAGTATTGTTCTTATACAATTGTCTTCGACGGCCAAGGCGGCACGACATCTCCTGAAAATAAGAGAGTGGCACGAGGGTTTGAATATGGAGAACTGCCTGCACCTGCTCGTTTCGGTTATATTTTTGATGGCTGGTATACAGAGCCCGATGGCAAAGGAACGTTTATTGTGGCAAACTCTATTGTAACGGCGGATATCGCTCACACTTTGTATGCTTATTGGTTGGTGGTGGACACATATACGGTTATTTTTGATGCTAATGGCGGGAGTCCGGCGAGCCAGGCTGTAACACAAATCTACGGCAGCAATTACGTGTTTCCCGTTGTTCCTGTCCGTAACGGGTATGCATTTAAAGGCTGGTTTACCTCTCCGGCAGACGGTGAACAGGTGATCGCCGTCACCGTGATGGATACACTGCCGACCATACCCTTTATGCACAGTGGGCGGTTGCACTGTATGTTGATGCAGCCCGTCCGGATGATAGCGGCGACGGCAGAAGCCGGGCAACCGCTAAGAAAACGATTCAGGCGGCAGTGGATATTGCTGCGGATGGTTATGAAATTGTTGTGGCAGACGGCACCTATGCCCCGATTTCAACAGTGAATAAAGCCATTACCATCCGCAGCGTCAACGGTGCGCAGCATACGATGATTGATGGACGTAATGCGAACCGTTGCGCGACGCTGGGGTCAACAGAGGGTCATACCAATACAGTGCTGTCCGGTTTCACGTTACGCAATGGACGTGCGGAAAACGGCGCCGGCGCGATGTACGGCACATTGCACAACTGTATTTTATCGAGGAACCGTTCTGTAGAATTCGGCGGCGGCGCGTATTACAGCAGGCTCTATAACTGTCTGTTAAGCGGAAACAGCGCCGGTTATGATGGCGGCGGAGTATATGAGTGTGACTTAACCGGCTGTACGCTGTTTGGCAATACAGCAGACTGGGGTGGCGGCGCGATGTCCAGCACGCTGAATAACAGTATTGTCTGGGGGAATTCCGCCAATACCGGCAGCAACCATTATTACAGTGTGTTTGATTATTCCTGCACTGCACCGCTGCCTGCCGGAAACGGCAATATGGCTGCCGATCCGCTCTTTGTCAGTGCGGACAGCGGCACTCTTTATCTGCAGGCGGATTCGCCGTGTATTAATGCCGGAAACAATGCATTTGCTGCGGGTGATGTTGACCTTGCCGGCAATCCGCGCATACAGGACGGCACAGTGGATATGGGTGCCTATGAGTTCGTCGCATATACCGAAACATCACCCGTACCCGTCCCTCATTATTGGCTGGATCAATACGGTCTGGCCCTCAACGGAAATCACGAAGCGGCTGCAGAAATGGATTGCGGGAAAGGTTATCCAGTGTGGCGCGACTATATTTCCGGCGTGAATCCAAGGGATCAGGAGGCCTGTTTCAATGCGTATTTTAAACGCATTGATGCCGACGATATTGAAATTTACTGGGAGCCGGATTTGGGCTCTGCCCGCAGATATATCATCGAAGGGTGTGAGACATTAACCGGTGCATGGCATCCGACATCGGCAACGAATTCACCCTATCGTTTCTTCCGTGTACATGTGGAATTACCGGAATAAAAACGCATACCTTTTCATTTACCGCACCGGAGCCGCGGTCAACGCCCGCGGCTCCAGAGCATTTTAAATTCATGTATAGCCGCAAAAACGCGCAACAATCGCAAAATAATTATGGCCGAATGAGAGATAAACCGCAGCGCGCACTGAGAACTTTTCAATTCTCAACTGTAAACTGAAAACCCTGAACACGGAACGCGGCGAAGGCGCTGCGTCTACGACTCTGCCGCTCTGCAATCCCTGATGCCTGATGCTTTCTGCAAAACTTCCGTGTGTGTTGTGTATCCCGTGGTTTAAACATCTGCGCTTATCTGCGTCATCTGCGGACCAATTTTTATTTTTGTGTTTTTTGCGGCTATAATTTTTCTGAATACACTCTAATTTTATAATTCGATAGTTGCAGGCGCGTCCGGCGGGCGCGCAATAATGAAAGCGGCAAATTAAACGGAAAGCTCTCTAACCGGCACGAACGCACACAACGAAGAACCTCTAACTCCGGTATCTGATTTTAAAAAAAAAGTGCCGGAGGGCATTGCGCCCTCCGGCCGGGGTTTTGCCGCGTGGGGAAACGCGGCTTTCGGGGATGGTATGAAACAAAATCTATTCTGTTTTGGCAACCTTTTTATTCGCGCCGGGTTCGCCTTCAAGCGGCTGCCAGCCGCCGCCGAGCGCCTTATACAGCTGAATGAGGTTCTGTATTACAGCACTGCGGCTCTGCACCCGCTGATCTTCAAAGGTAAGCATGGAGCGCTGGGCATCCAGCACAGACTGGAAATCGACGAGCCCGTTGTCGTAACGGTTAACGGCCAGTTCTTCAGCGCGGCGTGCGGCGTCGACCGCATGACTGAGTGACTGCAGGCGAAGCTGTTCTTTTTCAAAACCGGTCAGTGCATCGCGTGTTTCCTGTACGGCGCGCAGCACGGCATTTTCGTAGACCGCAAGTTTCTGTTCCTGTACAGCTTCCTGCGCTTTGATGTTGTTGCGGATGGATCCGCTGCGGAAAATTGCCCAGCGGATTCCGGGGCCAATGCTGTAGAAATCGGAACCGGAATCACCGAAGTCAGCCATTTTTATCGATTCGAGCCCGATGGATCCGTTGAGGGTGAGTTTCGGATAAAACTCGGACTTGGCAACGCCGATGCGGGCACTCTGTTCCGCCAGTTCGCGTTCGGCTTTACGCACATCCGGGCGCCGGCGCAGTGCATCCGCCGGGATTCCGAAAACGTCGCCGAGTGCCGCGACCGGAATTTCACCGCCCGTGCCGAGGCGGCCGTGCAGTGTGCCGGGCATGGCGCCGGTGAGTACGGCGAGAGCGTTCAAACTCTGCTCGACAGCCGTTTCAAGCGAGGGGATGGCGGCGCGCGTGCTTTCGAGATTATACCGCGCCTGGTGCAGCGGCAGCTCTTCTATCAGTCCGCTGTCGAAACGCGATTTTAACAACTCATAGGTCTGCTGCTGAACTTCAAGATTGTTTTGGGCGACGCGCAGCCGCTGCTGACTTGCGCGAAGCATGACGTAGCTCTGCGCGGTTTCAGCGGCGACAGAAACCTGAACGCTGTCGCGGCCGGCGTCCGCCGCTTCAAGTGCGGCAACGGCGGCTTCAACCGACCGGCGCGTTCCTCCGAAAATGTCAATTTCCCATGCGGCGTCAAAGCCGGCATGATAGAGATCGTTTTCATGCGTATGTGCAACATAATCGCTGGTTTTCGATCGCATGACACTGCCGGTGCCGTCAAGCACCGGTCCGTAAGCGGCACGGGCGATGCCAAGCCGCGCGCGGGCGGCGCGGACGGATGCGACGGCGGCGGTGAGATCGCGGTTATTCATGAGTGCTTCGCCAATGAGCTGTGTGAGCTGCGGATCGTTGAGTGTCGTCCACCAGTGGGTGAGCGAGGCAATGCTCGCATCCGGCTGTTCGTTTAATCCGGTACTCTGCCATTCCGGCGCTTTATAGTCCGGTCCGACGGAGAGACAGCCGCCGAAGAGAAACGGTACGAGCAGAATGATGAGCAGGTGTGCTTTTGAGCGCAGTTTCGCGACACCCTCTTTCAATACCCTGCCGGCGCGTTTGTTGTGTACGCCTTCACGCATTGACTGGAAGAGAACATAGAGCGGCGGAATCAGCACGATACCAAAACAGGTTGCAATGAGCATTCCCCAGAACACGGTCGAGCCGATCGCCCGGCGCGAGGCGGATGCGGCGCCGGTGGCGACCACCATCGGCCACATGCCGAGAATAAAGGTGAACGCCGTCATTAACACCGCGCGGAACCGCTGATGTGCACCGTCGGCGGCGGCATCCATAATGGAGAGCCCCTCCTCCCGCTTGTCTTTTGAAAACTCGACAATCAGAATAGCGTTTTTACAGGCGAGCCCGATGAGCAGAATCAGGCCGAGCTGGGCATAAATACTCAGCGGCAGGCCTTGCAGATGCAGGCCCAACAGGGCACCGAAGGATGCGGTGGTCACCGAAATCATGACCGGCAGCGGAATCGACCAGCTTTCATACTGTGCAACGAGGAAGAGATACGCAAAGATAAACGCCATCGCAATGAGCAGAATGTTACCGAAGCCTTCGTTTGTGATGGCTTCCTGATAACTCAAGCCCGACCACGAAAAGGTGTAGCCTTCCGGCAGAACTTCACCGGCTACGCGCTGTACGGCAGCCATCGCCGTACCGCTGCTGATATTTTTTCCGGCAATCGCATTGATGGTTGCGGCGGGAAATTTATTGTAGCGTTCGATGAGTCGCGGCGCAGCCATCGGCCGGACGGTTACTACGCTGCCGAGCGGTACCATGCTGCCGGCGACGCTTTTTACATAAAGCCGGTCGATGTCATCGGCATGATTACGAAAATCCCAGTCGGCCTGTACGATGGCTTTATTCACCTGGCCGTCAAAGTTGACATCGTTAACATAACGCGATCCGAAATAGTTCTGCAGCGTCGAGAAAATATCCTGTGCGCTGACTTTCATCAGCTGCGCTTTCACGCGGTCAATCTCCAGAAACAGATGCGGCGTATTCGCGGCGTATGTACTGAAAGCAAGCTGCAGTTCCGGCGCCTGATTCAAGGCGACGAGAAAACTGCGCAGCACGGAGTCGAGCTTCTGCGGATCAATATCAGCGGTGGACTGCAGCCGGATATCGAGTCCGCCCTGCGCGCCGAGACCGGGGATGGCCGGCGGTGTAAACAGGTTAATCTGCGCGCCGGGAATGGCGGAGGCGCGCTGCTGATATTTCATCAGCAGCGGACCAATTTGCAGATCGGAAGTTTTACGCGCATCCCAGTCGCTCAATCCGATGGCAAAAAATCCGACGTTTTCACCGGAGCCGCCGAGCAGACTGAAGCCGGTAACCCGCAACGCATAGTCGATGCCCGGCTCGTTATGGATTCCGCCGATAAATTCATTCATCACGGATTCGGTCTGATAACGGCTGGCACCTTCCGGCAGCAGTATGGAGCCCAGCAGCACGCCTTGATCTTCGTCCGGCAGAAAAGCGGCCGGGATAATTTTTGAATACTGCCAGATACCGAAAAACACGCAGAGCATGATGGCGACAGCTAAAAATTTGTGCCGTGCCAGACGCATAGAACCGGAAACATACTTGCTGCGCGTTTTGTTGAGCGCCGTTTCAAACCAGCGCAGCGGACCGTGCTGTTTCGGCGTTACCACCTTCAGTATGGTCGCGCAGAGTGCCGGACTGAGCGTGAGCGCGTTCACCGTTGAGAAACAGACCGCCGCCGAAATTGCGACAGAAAACTGCTGATAAATTTTCCCGGTGATGCCGCCGGCAAAACCGATCGGCACGAAAATCGCAAGCAGTACAAGCGTGGTGGCAATCACCGCACCGGTCACCTGCTCCATCGCTTTGATGGTCGCCGTTTTATGGTCGAGCTTTTCGGCATCCATCAAATACAATACGCGCTCCACCACCACGATGGCGTCGTCCACCACCACACCGATAGCGAGCACAAGCCCGAATAATGTCAGCGTGTTAATGTTGTAGCCGAACATCATCAGCACCGCAAAGGTTGCGAGCAGTGAAACCGGAATGGTCAGCGTCGGAATCAGCGTGGCGCGCCAGTCCTGCAGGAAAAGATAACAGACACCGACAACAAGTATAACAGTAATCAGCAGCGTGTAAACGATTTCGCGAATACTGACGCGCACCACGCGCGTGGCGTCATACGGCAGAATATATTCCATATCATCCGGAAACATATTTTTCAGCGATTCCATTTCGTTCTTAATGAGCGTCATGGTTTCGAGCGCATTGGCCTGCGTTGAACGCGTCAGACCCATCGCCACCGATGTTTCGCCGTTGTACCGGGCGCGATTCAGATAGGAGTCGGCGCCCTTTTCAACGCGTGCGACATCTTTCATATAAACTGTTGCGCCATGCTCACCGGTGCGCAAAACAATATGGTCAAATTCCGCCGGATCGTTCAGCCGGCCGAGGGTTTGAAGAATATATACCGATTGCGCTGTTCCATCGTTGTCCGGCGCGCTGCCGACAGAACCGATGGACGCCTGAATGTTCTGTGAACGGATCGCGTTCAGCACATCGCCGGAGCCGAGTCCCAGCGCGCTCAGGCGGTCGGAGTCGAGCCAGACGCGCATGCTGTATTTCGGACCGAACACCTGTGCGCTGCTGACGCCGGGAATACGTTCGAGCGCCGGCTTGATAATGCGGTAGGCGTAGTCGCTCAAATAAAGCTCGTCGTAGGTTTTATTCGGTGACCGCAGCGCGAGAAACCCGAGCATGTCTGAAGAACGTGCACGAACTGTAACGCCCTGCTGTGTGACTTCCGTCGGCAGCAGCGGCTCCGCCTGCGAAACGCGGTTCTGCACCTTCACCATCGCGATGTCTTCGTCCATACCGACTTCGAATGAAACCGATAACGTATACGAACCGGAGCTGTCGGAGGTGGACGACATATAGATCATCCCGTCCACGCCGTTCACCGCATCTTCAATTGGACCGGCAACCGTGTCGGCCACCACCTCGGCACTCGCGCCGGGATAGGTTGTTGACACCACAATTTGCGGCGGTGTCACCTGCGGATACTGGGCGATCGGCAGTGTAAGAATCGCCAGGCCGCCGGCCAGCATCAGTACAATTGAAATCACAACCGCGAGACGCGGACGTTCAATAAACACTCTTGAAATCATACCTTATTTCCCTTCAATGAGAGAGACCTTCACTGTTCCGCCGGGCCCTGTTTTCTGCAGGCCGTCAACAATCACGCGGTCACCGGCTTTTAAGCCGGAGGTGATTACTACGCGCCCCTCGATCGCTTTTCCGGCAGTCACCGGCGCAGACGAAACGCCGCCGTCGGCATCCACCAGAAACACAAACATGCCGTCTACGCCGGTCATGATGGCGCGCTGCGGAATCATGATACCCTTTTCATCATTCGGGTTGTGCAATACCGCTGTTACATAACCGTCCGGTACGAGCAGCCCGTCTTGATTGTTAAACTGATAGCGGATCGCAATGGTTCCGGTGGACGGATTCATCGCGTTATCGTCAAAATCCTTTTTGCCTTCACCCGGCGCCATCGTGCCGTCCGGCAGACGGACGGTAGCTGTGCGCAGATGACCCTGACCGGCAAGATCGGCGCGGAGGAATGCAAGATATTCGCGGTCGGTCATTGAAAATGTTACACGCACCGGATCAAACTGAACAATGTTCGCGAGACTGCCGGAAGAGGAAGTGACGTAATTTCCTTTGGTGAAGATCGCCACACCGATACGCCCTTTAACCGGCGCACGCACTTCCGTATAATTCAAATCAATCTGCGCCAGATTCAAATTGGCCTCCGCCTGTTGAATCGCCGCTCTGGCGCTGAACAGATCGCTTTCCGCCGTATCAATATCCACCTGCGAAACGCTGCGCTTATCCGCCGTCATCACGCGCTTATAATATTTTTCGGCGCGGTTCAGCTCCGCCTCTGCCCGCGCAAGCTCTGCCCGGCGCACACCGACGGCAGCTTTGTACTGCGACGGATCGATCGTAAACAGCAGGTCGCCCTCGTTCACCAGTGCGCCTTCTGTAAAATGAACCTTTTCAATGTATCCCGGGACCTCAGTGCGAACGCCGACGCGCTGAACCGGCTCCACTACGGCGATATATTCCGCCGCCGGTTTAATGAGCTCCTCTTTTGTTTGTACCGCCGTTACCGCCGGAATCTGAATTGCCGGCATTGCCGGCGTGTCGCCGGAAACCATGCTTGAAACCGGACGATGCAGCCCCCAGCCGGCCGCCAGTGAAATCACGGCTGTGCTGCCGTACGTTAAAACCGCCTTCTTCTTACTCATGCTCAGACTCCTTCTTTAAAACTGACCCTATAATCAAATCAAACCCGTCCGCCGCCGCTTTCTCGATATCCATTTGATCCAGCAACGCCGTACCGTTCCTTTTTGTCCCGTTGGAATTCACCTCACCGGAATGTCCCAGATAAATATTTGAAAGACCTACCCAGAACGATGCCAGCGTGATCACCAGATGATCCAGATTCACATCCGGCCGCAGCTGCGCTTTGATCGCCGGTGCCGACAAACTTTTTTTCAATTCATCCAGCGGGTCATTCCGAAGTTTTGCCATCATCTCATGCGTTTGCGTCAAAAGCTCCTCCGACCATTCCATTTGATAATTCAGGAAAAATTCAAATTTGCGGATAACCGGATCCGTCAACAGTTTTGCGTACGCAACAAACGCCGCACGGAAATCTGAGATCGAACGGATATCTGCCGCATTGAGGCCCACCCGCTCCTGCTTCTGTGCATGCATATGATCTATCAGCTCCGCCAGCAGCGTCTGTTTATTTTCAAAATGCCAGTATACTGCACCGCGCGTCATACCGATCCGGCGGGCAATATCAGTGAACGTTGTGCGGGTGTAACCTCTTTCACTGAACAGCACGAGAGCCGACTTCAACACGCTCTCCTTCGTCGCCATCGCTTCCGCTTTCGTCCTCTTCATGCATGCTCCTTCTCACCTGAAAAATAAAGCCGGGTTTATACATACATTCAGGTATGTATAACAAGAATAATTTTTAATATCTGGTAAAATCGCCGGTGAACTTACTGCCAAAGCCGCACTGCATCGATAACTGCTGAATAGATACCCCCGGGTAAACCCGGGGTTCTTAATTTCATTACAGCTCCTGTCGGAGCTGACCTGAACGCCGCGAAACTTTGCGTTCGCGGCATTCAGGAGGCTCATTCATCCACGGCTAAAGCCGTGGTGTTCTGTCTTCGACCGCATAAAATTCCGGCGGTGAAAACTGACGCGGCGTCCCCGCCGCATTCATACACGAATGGAAATGAGAATATTGCGTATGTGGACAGGCATCTTCCTTCGCTAGAGCAAATCAAGAAAAGTCATAGCCACAAAAACTCACAAAAATCTTGCGTTCCATGCGTTCTTTCGCGGTTACAATAAAAATTAAACGCTCTAAAGCTTCGGCGAGACAGGAGATGCCCATCCTCTATTTTGATCCTGTTATCCGGTCAAAAAACTAAACAGTTTCCGGCGTTAAAAGCAAAACAACCGTCCCGACGGAACGCGGCGGGGATGCCGCGTCTACTTTATTTGTCCGGCGATCCGTTTTCTTCCGGCGCAATGGTGACTTCGGCATCCGGCGGAGTTTCAAGGTCGGCGGGCGGAACCTCAGGCTGCGCATCGCTACCGCTTTTAAGCAGATCTTCAGGCACGAGTCCCGTTTCCAGAATTTCCATAACCTGCTCGCCGGCGAGTGTTTCATATTTGATCAGCAGTTCGGCAATCTGTTCAAGGCGCTCGCGATGATCTATTAAAATCTGCCGCGCGGTGGTGTGAGCTTCAGTCAGAATTTTATCGATCTCTTCGTCGATAGCTTCCGCCTTTTTTTCACTGTGATTTTCGGTGCGGTTGACTTCACGGCCGAGGAATATGAGCTCCTGATTGGCGCCGTAGTTGCGCGGCCCGAGTGTTTCGCTCATGCCGAATTCGCAAACCATCGCACGCGCAATGCGCGTGGCGCGTTCGATGTCGTTCTGCGCGCCGGTGGTGACGTCGCCGAAAACGAGCTCCTCAGCCGCGCGGCCGCCCATCATGCCGATGAGCATTCCCATAAGGCGCTTGCGGCCTTGTGTATAACGGTCTTTTTCCGGCAGCTGCATGGTAGCGCCGAGAGCGCGGCCGCGCGGAATGATAGTGACTTTATGAAGCGGCTCGCTTTCTTCCGTTTTGGCAAGGACGATGGCGTGCCCGGCTTCGTGATAGGCGGTTAATTTTTTCTCTTCGTCATCAAGCATGTGGCTGCGGCGCTCGCGTCCCCATGCAACTTTATCGCGCGCTTCTTCAAAGTCGGCCTGTTCAACTGCTTCAGCGCCGCGCCGCGCGGCAAGCAGCGCCGCTTCGTTGACGAGGTTCATGATATCGGCGCCGGAAAATCCGGGTGTGCCGCGCGCAATTCTCTTAAGATCCGCCTGTTCGGAAAGTTTGATTTTTTTGACGTGAATTTTAAAAATTTCTTCGCGGCCGACAAGGTTCGGCATGTCAATATACACCCGCCGATCAAAACGTCCGGGACGCAACAGCGCCGGATCGAGTACGTCGGGACGATTGGTGGCGGCAATAATAATGACACCTTCTGTGGTATCAAAGCCGTCCATCTCAACCAGCATAGCGTTCAGCGTCTGTTCCCGCTCATCGTGTCCGCCGCCGATGCCGGTGAAACGGCTGCGGCCGACAGCATCGATTTCGTCGATGAAAATAATACACGGTGCATGTTTGCGTCCCTGCTCGAACATATCACGCACGCGGCTGGCGCCGACGCCGACAAACATTTCAACAAAGTCGGAACCGCTGATAGAGAAAAACGGCACGTCCGCTTCGCCGGCGACCGCTTTGGCGATCAGCGTTTTTCCTGTACCGGGCGCTCCGGCGAGTAACAGCCCTTTCGGCATCTGTCCGCCAAGCCGCTGAAAGCGTTTCGGATTTTTCAGAAAGTCGACCACTTCCTGCAACTCTTCTTTGGCTTCTTCAGCGCCGGCGACATCGGCAAAAGTGATCCGTTTTTTATCGCCTTTCACAAGCAGTTTGGCGCGGCTTTTGCCAAAACCCATCGCTTTTCCGCCGGCGGCGCGCATCTGCCGGAACAGGAAAAAATAGATCACCCCGAAGACGAGCACGAACGGGACGACATTCCAGAAAATCTGCATAAACTGCGAATCCGGGCGAAATTTAAATGTCACATTATTCGCCTGCAGCATATTGAGCAGATCCGGCGTAATAACGACATCGACACGGAATTTTTCAGGACGGCCGGTTTTGGCGTCGAGAGAGGTTTTTTCGCCGGTGATAAAATCGCCGTTACTGGTGCGCATAATTTCGCAGTTGCGAATGCGCCCGTCTTTCACCAGTTCGACAAAATCGGGATTATAGGACATCCGGCTTTGCTGATCTGACGGCGTAAACATCTGCAGCAACATCAGTATGCCCATGATAACCAGAAAGATGGTGAAAAAATTGCGCATCGGCACCGGCGCTTTCACCTGCGGCGGCTTTTTGGGGTTATCTCGTTTTTCTGTTTGCGGGGTCTCGATCTTTTTTTCCATAAAATTCCTTAAAATAAACGGGGATTGTATCACCGGGTTTCCGGTAAATCAACGAACTCCGCGTTTTTAAATAAAAACCGCACGGAATGGCTGCACAGCGTTGCGCGCACTTCTAAATAAAAATACGGTGACGCCCGTTGTAAAGTTTATAACGACAGCAGCTCCTGAACATCGTTCCAGGTGAGACTGCGGGTAAAGTCGCTGTCCTTTTTCAAAGTGGCATCAATGACACTTTTTTTACGTTTCTGCATTTCAAGAACTTTTTCTTCAACGGAATCTTTGGTGATAAGTTTTACGCTGTAAACGGTGTTTTTCTGACCGATACGGTGCGCACGGTCCGTGGCCTGATCTTCCACCGCCGGATTCCACCACGGGTCATAATGGATAACCATGTCGGCGCCGGTGAGGTTCAGTCCGCTGCCGCCGGCTTTCAGGCTGATTAAAAATACCGGAATGGAGCGGTCGGTATTAAACTGATGCACCATGCGCTGCCGGTCCTGGGTTGCACCGTCGAGATAACAGTATTTCAGACCGCGCGTTTCAAACTCGCGGCGCAGTATTCCGAGCATGGATGTAAACTGACTGAAGACGAGAATGCGGTGCTGCGCATCGAGCGCCTCGTTGACCAGTTCAAAAAACAGCTCCATCTTTGCCGACGGAAATTCACTGTTCAAATCCGGCAGTTTCAGCAGATCCAGGTGGCAGCAGGTCTGGCGCAGGCGGAGCAGCGTTTTGAGAATCTGCATGCGCGAACGGTTGAACCCCTGCGCCGCGACCATATCGCCGATTTTACGTTTCGCATGTTCGAGCAGCTCGCGATAGACCATGTACTGATCCCTGCTGAGCGTGCTGAATGCAACGCGTTCGATTTTCGGCGGCAGATCTTTGGCAACCTCTTTTTTCAGCCGCCGCATGAGGAACGGATGCAGCTTGCGCCGGAGTTTCAGTTGCGCGAGACTGCCGTCCGGTCCGCCGTGAGAAATCGGCAATTCATAATGTTCGCGAAAAGCTTTATGATTGCTGAGATAGCCCGGCATCAGGAAATCCATGATCGACCACAGGTCGGCAACGCTGTTCTCGATCGGCGTTCCGGTGAGTACGAGTTTATGCAGCGCGCGGATTTTTTTAGCCGCCACCGCGTTTTGCGTCGTGCGGTTTTTGATGTGCTGCGCTTCGTCGAGCACCGTAACGGAAAATTCATATTTCAGATATTCATCCAGGTCGCGCCGGAGTAATGCGTAGGATGTAATAACGAGATCGACATTGCCGATTTTTCCGATGTGCTCATGCCGGTCGGCGCCCTGCATTTTCAGCACGCACAGCTGCGGTGTAAATTTCGCCGCCTCTTCCCCCCAGTTATCGACGAGACTCGTTGGACAGATAATGAGCGCCGGCTTTCCGCGCGCGGCTTCGTTAATGCGCTCGAACTGCAGCCAGGTTAATGTCTGCAGTGTTTTTCCCAGACCCATTTCGTCGGCCAGAATTCCTGCAAAGCCGCTGCGTTCAAGAAAGCGCAGCCAGTAGACGCCCTCTTTCTGATACGGGCGTAAGATCTCTTCCAGCGTTTCACCGAGCGGTTCCGGTGTGATTTTTTCTTCACGGTTTTGTTTTTCGGCGCGCAGCCGCCAGTCCGGCGGCGCCTCGACGTCGACGCCGTCGAGCGACATGAGCGACGCCTGCACATAAGCGGCATAAATATCGTTCATGCGGAATAAACCGCCGGCGCCGGCGGCATCCACTGCACAGTCGCGAAAAATATCGCGGGCAGTTTCAATAGCATCAATATCAAGCAGAACGGTACGCCCGTTTTTCTCAACGAAAGCATCGCCCATATTCAGGGCGCGCTGAATTTCGCTTTCGCTTAAACTCTGTTCGCCGGTGCTTTCATATTCGTAGCCGACGTCGAAAAATCCGTTGCCGGATTCGTGAATATGAATGACCGGCAATGTAAACTCGGCTTCGTCCATAAACGGCGCAATGCGTCCCTCCATTTCGATACGCCAGCCGTAACGGCGCAGGCGCGGCACCGCGCCGCCGAGAAAATTCAGCACTTCGCGCGTGCCGACGACCGACGTAAGCAGATCGCCGCGATGTCCGCGAAAACCGGAAAAAGCCAGCTGATCGAGCGCGCGTTTTTCGGCGTCGATGTTGCGCACCTGATATTCCATAATATCGGCGGCGCTCGGGACAGCAAAATGTCCGGCGGGCTCTTCACGCGCGGCGATGAGCGTGTTGGCCCCGTATTCCGCATAAAGCCTGGCGGAGAGCGATGCACGGCTGCCGCTGACAACCAGCCGGAAACGCGGCTCCGCCGGTTTTAGGATAAACAGATCCGGCGAAATATTGGTGTCTACCGGAATCAAAAGCTGCAGCCCCGGAAATTCCTGCTGGATAAAACCGGGAACAGCGGCGCGCGGAATGCGCGCAGCCTGATGATAAATTCCGCGCAGCGGCGGCGGCAGCAGTGCATCGATTTTCCGGAATGTCCCGCCGGAAAAAACCCAGCCGGCGCGGGCGCCGATAATGAACAGCGGTTTTTCACCGCTGTCCGGTACATCGGTTTGAATCGACAGATTCAACTCGCCGGTATTTTCATCCAGCAGAACGCTGAGCCGCGTCGCCGCAATTTCCGGCGATACCGTCAGCGGTTTTTCCTGTCCCTGTACAAACAGCGGTTTATTGATGAACAGCTGCAGGAGATTGATAAAATCATTTTCAGCCGCGGTAAACTGTCCCTGCGCCGGACCTTCAACAATATCTTCAAGCACGAACAGCAGATTTTCGTCGCGCGGTGTGAACGACAGCGGCAGATCGCGCGGAACATCGTTCAGCGGCATCATGTGACCCTGATAATTTGCGGAACAGAGCATAGGGAAACGCCCCCCTTCTGCCGCCGTCCGCCAGTGACCTTCCATTTCAATCCGCAGAATCGCCGAAACTGCCTTCGGCGAATCTGCCGGCACGCGCTGAATATATTGCGACTCGTCAAACTGCCTCTGCCGTTCCGCCTGACGTTTTTCGCGCGCCGCTTTTTCTTCACGCAGCGGATCGCTGTACTGCCGGATTGCGGCGAGGCCGAGCGCCACCAGATGCACACAGATTAAACCCTTTTCCTGATTGTCGCGGCACGGGCACAGATTATCCACCAGTCCGTCCGGCAGGACTTCAAACCTGCTGCGCATGCCGCGTATACCGAGCGCCAGTTCGCCGGAAACAAACGGCGGATCAAACTCCACGCTGTCTACCACGCCGCGTTCAAACAGCAGTTTGCCGTCGCGGTATGCTTTCCATCCCGCCCAGTCCTGCAGAATTTTCTGTGTAAACGGCAGCTTCATTCTACGGTTTTTACCTCGTAACAAAAGGTAACCATTGTCTTCAGCCGGACAAAAAATACGAGCCGTTTTTTGCGTAAAGATTGAAAAACTTGCCGGACAGTAAAATGTGTTTAAATCACCTCTGCCGCTCCCCTGCCTGCTCTGTTTTCGCCGTTTTCCGGCGTTATAACCCTGTGGATTGAAAACTTCCGCCGGCGCGGCCGGTCTGGTATAAAGGCTGCATTGTTTTAAGAATGGGAGCCTATATGTCAGGAGATCAGAAGCGGCAGCTGGAGCAGAAGCTGTGGAGTATTGCGAATGAACTGCGCGGCAAAATGGATGCCGACGAGTTTCGCGATTATATTCTCGGATTTATCTTTTATAAATATCTGTCAGAAAAACAGTGTTTATATGCCAACAAACTGCTGAAAGGCGAAAAAACGGAAGAGTACCGGAATCTGACAGACAATGATCTTTTAAAAGCCATTCACGATGAATCGCTCGAAACGCTGGGCTATTTTCTGAAACCGGCAGAGCTGTTTGAATCGCTGGTGGAACGGGGCAGTTCCCGCGCGGAAAAATCCGCCGGCGATGAGTCCGCTCCGAACTATATTCTCGACGACCTCGAAAATGTACTGACGCATATTGAGCAGAGTACAATGGGAACGGAGAGCGAAGACGATTTCAACGCGCTGTTTGAGGATATTGATCTGCAGTCAACCAAGCTCGGACGCAGCGTTTCCGCGCGGAATGAACTGATTGTGAAGGTGCTGTCGCATCTGAACGGCATTGATTTTAAGCTGGAGGATACCCGCGCCGATATTCTCGGCGACGCCTATGAATATCTGATTGGACAGTTTGCCGCCGGCGCCGGCAAAAAAGCCGGCGAGTTTTATACTCCGCAGCAGGTGTCCACCGTGCTGGCGCGGATTGTTACCACCGGAAAAAACAAACTGCGGTCGGTTTATGATCCAGCCTGCGGCTCCGGCTCGCTGCTGCTGCGCGTGGCGAAAGAGGCGGACGTGGCGGAATTTTTCGGACAGGAGATGAACCGCACCACCTTCAACCTCTGCCGTATGAATATGATTCTCCACGGTGTGCATTACCGCGATTTTGATATTCAGCAGGAGGACACGCTCGAAGCGCCGCGACATTTAAATTTCCGTTTTGAAGCGGTGGTTGCCAATCCGCCCTTTTCCGCCAACTGGAAAGGCAAAAATAATCCGCTGCACCTGACCGACGAACGGTTCTGTGAATACGGCGCGCCGGCGCCGACCAGTAAAGCGGATTTTGCATTTGTTCAGCACATGATCTATCAGCTGGCCGACAACGGAACCATGGCGTGCGTTCTGCCGCACGGCGTTCTGTTCCGCGGCGGCGCGGAGGGCACAATCCGCCGGCACATGATTCAGGAGCTGAATGTACTGGATGCGGTCATCGGACTGCCGGCAAATCTGTTTTACGGTACATCTATTCCCGCCTGTATTCTGGTGATTAAAAAATGCCGGCAGAAAGATGATTCCATTCTGTTTATCGACGCCAGCGGCGAGGGCCATTTTGAAAAGGTGAAAAACCAGAATGTACTGCGCGACGCAGATGTCGATCTGATTGTGAAAACCTACCGCGAGCGGAATGTGATTGATAAATTCAGCGTTGAAGCCTCGCTCTCGGAAATTGAGGAGAACGACTGGAATCTGAATATCCCGCGGTATGTGGATACCTTTGAAGAGGAAGCGCCGGTGGATCTGGAGGCGGTGGCAAAAGAACTGAAAAAACTGGACGAGCGTATGGTTGAAACGGATCGTGAAATTGCGGGATTCTGTAAAGAGCTCGGCATTCCGGCGCCGTTTTGAATGGATTGAGAGAGGAAAAATGGTAGGGCGGTCAGTCCCTTGACCGCCGCACGCATGCGCAGAATATATTTTAGACAGGATTAACGGGATAAACAGGATTATGAACAACGAATTTTTAACCGCGGATGACGCAGATATAAACAGATGAGAGTTTTTTACAAAAGGGAACAAAGGAAAACGAAGATTCCAATTGCTAATGAACGTTAATGAACGCAAATGAAGAATTATCCAACAGAAGATCGCAAAAAACGCGAAGAAAAATGGTAGGGCGGTCAGTCCCTTGACCGCCGCACGTATGAATGGAATCAAGCCACTGAATACACGAAAAACTGAAAATTTTAGACAGGATTAACAGGATTTTTGAAGAGAGAAAGTTAGCCACGAGAATGCACAAAAACGCACAAAAAAAAGTTCCTGAACTCCGCTTTCCTGAGTTTGAGGGAGAGTGGACAAATAAATCCTTATCAGAATTTCTCATTCCAACTTTTCGGGAAGTGAACAAGCCAACTGCTTTATACAAATCCATTGGTGTACGAAGTCATGCAAAAGGGACTTTTCAAAAAAATGATTTTGATCCTACAAAAGTAGCGATGGAGAAGCTTTTCGAAGTGCGCGAAGGAGATCTTATTGTAAACATTACTTTTGCCTGGGAAGGTGCAATTGCTATTGCAGGGAAATATGATGATGGCGGATTGGTTTCTCATCGATTCCCGACTTATGTATTTAATAATGACATTGTTTGTAGAGATTTTTTTCGGTCAGTTTTTGTTCGAAAACGGTTTCGGTCTGTATTGGAATTAATTTCCCCCGGAGGTGCTGGGCGAAATCGAGTGCTTAGTAAATCTGCATTTTTAAATATACAATGGGATTTCCCTCCTATTCTCCAAGAACAACAAAAAATTGCCGCGTTGCTTTCTGCGGTGGATCGAAGGATTGAGAGGCTGGAGAAAAAACGGAATTTATTGAAAGAGTATAAAAAAGGGCTGATGCAAAAACTGTTCAGTCAAACTCTCCGCTTCACCGACGATAATGGCCGGCCTTTCCCCGATTGGGAAGAAAAACGGTTGGGGGATGTTGCTGAGGTAAATCCATATACTGATGGTTTCCCAGATAGTTTTATATATATTGATTTGGAAAGTGTTGTTGGCGGGCTATTAATCCAAGAAAATCAAGTGAGAAAAGAAAATGCGCCCAGCCGAGCTCAGCGTGTGTTGAAAAAAGGAGATATCCTTTTTCAATTGGTGCGGCCATATCAAAAAAATAACTTTTTCTTTGATCGCAAAGGCGGGTTCGTTGCATCGACAGGATATGCCCAATTAAGAACAAACCAAAATAAAATGTTCCTTTACCACTGGCTTCATATTGAAGATTTTGTCCGAAAAGTTCTCTTGCGATGTACGGGGACGAGCTACCCTGCAATCAATTCGAGAGATCTGGAATCAATTAGAATTTTAATGCCGTGCATTCAAGAACAGAAAAAAATCGCGGATTGTCTTTCTGCAATGGATCGAAAAATTGAACAGGTCGAAAAACGGATTTTACAAGCGCGCGAGTTTAAAAAAGGGCTTTTGCAAAAGATGTTTGTGTAAGCAGTTTGTTGGATGAAAGTGACATAATGGACTGGAATGACGGTGATACTGAAAAGGAGACACTGTAGTTTACTGCCAGTTGCTGGTTATTTGTTGATTAGTTATTAGTGAGAAAATGAAATGCAAGTTGGAACTGCTATTCTAACAGGAGTTATAACAATTTTCACAACAGTGGTTGCTATTCGGTTGGATCGCTGGCTGGATCGTAAAAAAGTTGCTGAAGAGCGAAAAAAGCACGAAAAAGAAGAATTGTTAAAGAAAACAGATCAAATGCTTGATTACATAGAAGAGCTTTTGGGGTTGTTAAGAAATGGTGTAGAATGTTGTAGTCAGCGAGATCAGTTTAAGCGCAAATGGATTTCGTTAAAAAAATTGATTCCGGACAATAAAGAGATGTCACAACTGGTTGCTGATTTTCAAAACGCAGATAGTGCATTAGGATTGGGCCGTTCTGGAATTCGTGATGCGATAAAAGCGATGGAACGATTTAAAAACAAATTAACCGGTTTAATGCGCCGAATGGAATTCCAGAATGAACCGGAAAATTTAAAAAATGGCATAAAAAACTGAAGTGACGGTGATACTGAAAAGGAGATCGTTTATTATTTCACACGGCGAATATCGGGTTGGAAAATGAATTTTTCAACTGCACGAATTTTAGGAAAAGAATGTTTGTGTGAGCGGCATAAAGGAGTGAAATGGCGGTGATACTGGAAAGGAACGATTGTGGCTGAGGGGTTTATTCCTCCGCACGGCGGCTATCAGGATTTGCAGTCGTACCGTAAGTCGCTGGTGGTGTATCAGGCGACGCGCCGGTTTTGCCGCGAGTTTTTCGACCGGTATGACCGCACGATTGATCAGATGGTGCAGGCGGCGCGCAGTGGTAAGCAGAATATTATTGAGGGAAGTGCGGCGTCCGGCACGTCAAAGGAAACCGAGCTGAAACTGACAAATGTTGCGCGTGCGAGTCTGGAGGAATTGCTGGAGGATTACCGCGATTTTATGCGTGACCGCGGAATTGCGGAGTGGGACAAGGAGCACCGCTATGCCCAACGGTTGAGTGTGCTGTGCCGCGAGCCGGAGGCGGATTATGAAACGTTCCGCGCGGCGGTGGAGCACAAGGATCCGGCCATCCGCGTCAACGCGATTGCCGGGCTGATTAAGGTGACAACGTATCTGCTGGATCAGCAGATCCGGCGGCTGGAACAGGATTTCCTGAAAGAAGGCGGCTTGCGCGAGCGGATGACGCGCGCGCGCATTCAGGTGCGGGATGAGCAGAAAAGGAACTGGCGGAAGAAAAATGACGGAAATAACTAAGATAATAGGGAGCGCGGCTTTCGCCGCTTGGGTCGTTTTCGTCTTTTGAAAGAATGTATGACCACACAACCGGAACAGATTTTAGAGGACGGGCTGGTTCGGAAGCTGGTTGAAGCGGGCTATGAGCCGGTTGAGGTGCGCGATGAAGCCTCGCTGTTGAAAAATCTGAAAATGCAGCTTGAGGCGCATAATAATGTTGTGTTGAGCGAAGGCGATTTTCGCCAGATTTTAAACCAGTTGAGCAAGGGGTCGATTTTTGAAAAGGCGAAGACGCTGCGCGACCGGATTGTCTACACGAATGACCGCAATGAGAAGAGGACGGTTGAACTGCTGGATCAGGATGACTGGTGCAAGAACCGCTTTCAGGTGACGCGGCAGGTGACGGTGGAGGGGCGCTACAAAAACCGGTATGACGTGACGATTCTGATTAACGGTCTGCCGCTGGTGCAGATTGAATTAAAGCGGCGCGGGCTGGAATTGAAGGAGGCGTTTAATCAGATTAACCGCTACGAGCGCCATTCGTACGGTTGCGGCGAGGGGCTGTTTCAGTACATTCAGATTTTTGTGATCAGCAACGGGGTGAATACGAAGTATTATGCGAACAACCGTGTGGATCAGCGCAGTTTTAAGCAGACGTTTTACTGGACGGATAAGCAGAATAAGGCGGTGGCACGGCTGTCGGCGTTTGCGGATCAGTTTCTGGAAAAGTGTCATCTGGCGAAGATGGTGACGCGGTTTCTGGTGCTGAATGAGTCGAAGAAGATGCTGATGGTGATGCGGCCGTATCAGGTGTATGCGACGGAGGCGATTATTGAGAAGGTGCAGCACGGGCGCGGCTTCGGCTATGTGTGGCATACGACCGGTTCGGGGAAGACACTGACGTCGTTTAAGACGAGTCAGATTCTGACGACCTTTCCAAAGGTGGATAAGGTGCTGTTTGTGGTGGACCGCAAGGATCTCGATTATCAGACGATCAGGGAGTTTAACAGTTTCAGCCGGGGCAGTATTGACGGGACAAATGATACGCAGACGCTGGTAAAGCAGTTTACGGATAATACGCGGCTGATTGTGACGACGATTCAAAAGCTGAATACAGCGATTAAAAACAAGCGGTTCAGTTCGCTGATGGGGCCGCTGCGCAATCAGCGGATTATTTTTATCTTTGACGAATGCCACCGCAGTCAGTTCGGCGATACGCATAAGGCGATTAAGCAGTTTTTTACGCGCTGCCAGATGTTCGGTTTTACCGGCACGCCGATTTTTGTAGAGAACAGAATGAGCGCTGAAGTCGGACGGCAGACGACGAAGGATCTGTTTGAGGAGCGGCTGCACAGCTATGTGATTACCGATGCAATCCGCGATGAGAATGTGCTGAAGTTTTCGGTGGAATACATGAAGACGTTCCGGCAGCGGAACGGTGACATTACGGATGTGGCGGTGGAGGCGATTGACGAGGAAGAGGTTTTCGGCGCGCCGCAGCGGATGGAGGCGATTGTTGAATATATTGCTGAAAATCATAGCCGGAAGACGCACAACCGTAAATTTAATGCGATTTTCTCTGTGTCGTCGATTCCGGCGCTGATTAACTATTACGCCGCCTTTGATGCGCTGAAAAAATCCGGCGGGCATAATTTGAAGATCGCAGCCATTTTTTCTTATCAGGCGAATGAGGAGGATCAGGACGCCGCCGCGTTTCCGATACAGGATGATGAGACGGAGCTGCATTTGCTGGAAACCGGCAATGAATACAAAACATCACATTCGCGTGATTCGCTGGAAACATTCATCGGCGATTATAACCGCCTGTTCGGCTCTAATTATACGACCCGAGATGCAAATTCTTTTTATAATTATTATAACGATGTCGCCCGCCGGATGAAAGAGGGTCAGATTGATCTCCTGCTGGTGGTGAATATGTTTCTGACGGGTTTTGACAGCGAACGGCTGAATACACTTTATGTGGATAAAAACCTGAGATACCACGGTTTGATTCAGGCCTTCTCACGCACAAACCGCCTGTGTAAGGAGCTGAAATCGCAGGGCAATATCGTCTGCTTCCGCAACCTGAAACAGCATGCGGATGACGCCGTCCGGCTCTTTGCGGATAATAACCCGCCGGAAACAATTTTTATTGATCCGTATGAAGAGTACGTGAGGCGGTTTAATGAGGCATATATACAACTGATCCACGTTGCGCCGTCGGTGAACAGCGTTTCTCAACTGCAGGATGAGGAGCAGGAGCTGGAGTTTATTAAAATATTCCGGACGCTGATCCGCCTGCTGAATATTTTAAAAAGCTTCACCCAGTTTACCTTTGATGATCTGTCGATGACGGCGCAGCTGTTTGAGGATTATAAGAGCAAATATCTCGATCTGCATGACAAGGTGACGCTGGCGCTGCAAAAAGAAAAGGTGTCGATCCTGCAGGATATTGATTTTGAGCTGGAACTGATCCATCGCGATGAGATTAATGTGGCCTATATCCTGCGGCTGCTGGCGGAACTGAAAGAGGCGCCGGTGGTTGAACAGGCGGAGAAAAAACAGAAGATTCTGGAACTGCTGAACAGCGAGGCGGAACTGCGCAGTAAACGCGAACTGATCGAACGCTTTATTGAGAAAAATCTGCCGCAGATCGGCGATCCGTCCGAGATTCCGGAAGCGTTTGAAGTTTACTGGGAAAGAGAACAGGCGCGCGCATTTGAAAAACTCGCCGGCGATGAAAATTTAAACACTGAAAAACTCGATAAAATTATTAGCGATTATCTCTTTACCGGCAAGAGCCCACTGCGCGACGAGATTGTTGAAATGATGAAAACCAGGCCCGGCCTGCGCGACCGCGCGAAAACCGCCACGCGCATTCTGGATAAAATTTTTAGTTTTATTGAGACCTTTTTAACCGGGGTTTAAACAATGAATTCTGCCGAAAAACAGAATCTGATTATTTATACAACCAAAGGCGGTAAAGCTTCTGTCGCTTTATATGCGCAGGACGGCAATGTTTGGCTGAACCGGAATCAGTTGGCAGAACTTTTTGCCGCCTCAGTTCCAAACATCAGTATGCATATATCCAACATATTTAAAGATAATGAGTTGGATGAAACTCTAGTTGTTAAGGATTTCTTAACAACTGCCCTGGACGGTAGAAACTATCCGTGCGGTGCAACCGAATATGGGGCTGACGTCATGGGAAGGAACTGTTGTTAGCAAGCAAGATATTATCATGGCAAAAAATTATTTAACGACGGATGAAATCGAAGAGCTGGCACAGCTTGAACAATTAATTAAAGGGCAAAAACACCAATGAAACTAATTCTGTTTATTGGAATCGGCGGATTTTTCGGCGCGATTGCACGTTACGCACTGAGTTCTGCGACACACGCATTTTTCGGTGGGCGCGCTGCCGGTTTCCCGGTCGGCACGCTGGCGGTAAACCTGCTGGGCTGCCTGCTGCTTGGTTTTGCGGTACGCTGTTTGTCTGGCCGGTTCCCGGTGATACGCGAACTGGAGTTGGCTCTGACGGTAGGATTTTTCGGCGCGTTCACAACATTCTCAACGTATGCATACGACACACTGCTTTTGGCGGAACAGGGACGGTATGCAGGTATGATTTTAAATCTGCTGCTGAGTAATGGACTCGGCTTTCTGGCGGTCTGGGGCGGTTGGCGGCTGGGTGCGCTGATGTAAGTTTTTATAACATAGTTTTTCGGTATGTGCGGACGGCGTGTTCAGTCCGGAAGCAATGACGGGTGCGTGAGGTTCTCTGCCGGATTAACTTTTAAATCCGTTTTATCGGCATTTAAAAAAAATCGAAGCGTTTTAACCATGGTGCTCGGGCAGGGACTCGAACCCTGAAGGCATTGCTGCCACTAGCCCCTCAAGCTAGCGTGTCTACCAATTTCACCACCCGAGCATGAAGCTAAAGGAAAGCGCAAAACGTAGCGGTTCATCTCCGCCGGAGCAAGCGATATGTTGTCGGTTTTTAATTTTAAATCCGAACAGTGCGCAAACCGGAGTGTTCAACCGGATTGATCTGCTGTTTGTTTTTTCGCTGTTCTTTTTCCGGCATGTTTTCAGCGTATCCGGATTTTTCGGCAGGGTGTGCCAAAGAAATACGGCAATAACAAGAACGGGCAGAACGCGGCGGAGATCAGAAGAATTTTTCCATCACCTTTTATTTGCCGAAAATATTTCCAACGCCTTTTTTGATTGAATCGGCGGCATCTTTGGTTGCATCCACCGCACCTTTGGCCGCGTCTTTCGTGACTTCAGTGGCACTTTTCGCAGCATCAGAAGCGGCGCTGCCGATGTTTTTAGTGAGATCGCCGGCGGATGCAACCAGTTGTGTGATGGCGTGCGTGACGGAACTGAAAATTTCTTTGGCGGCTTCCACCGGCGTTGCGCCGCCTTTTTCTTTGCCGATGTCTTTCAGGTGCACCGGCGGCAGCGGCAAGGTTATCCGGCGCCCGCCGGCGGCGGTGATGGACACATTCACTTTTGCACCGTTAAGCTGGAAATCTTCAATAATCACTTTTTTTGCCGGCGCGGCTTTTTCTGCCGGTGTTTCTGCAGCGGCAGTTTCCTCTGCCGGCACGGTTTCGGGAGATGCAAGATGATCCTGAATCGCGCTCAGATTGCTTCCGCGCAGCGCGCGTTCATAGGTAACACCCGGTTCGCGGATCAGAATTTCTTTAATAACGATAGTATCGCTGAAGAGTGATTTGGTGCAAAGATTGATTTTAAATTCGCCGAGTTCCATCGCACTCGGTGTGTTGAATCCTGCCGGGTTGCCGACGACGAGGCCTTTCAGGTTCACGGTGCCGGTGAACGGATTAATTGAAACGCTGTGCAGTTCAATCGGTACACCGATAATTTTCGGTCCGACAGTTGTTACGCCGGTTTTAATGATGGTTCCGAGCAACAGCAGTACGGCAGCAATCAGAACGACGAGAATGATACCGGTGATAGCCAGAATTTTTTTCATATGAACTCCTTAATGATATCTCCGGATACTCTATTCTCCGGAGAAAAAGTTTCCAATTTCTTTTTTGATTGTTCCGGCGGCATCTTTTGCTGACTGCCCCGCTGACGAAGCCGCATCCGTTGCGGCATTCCCGATGGAAGTGAAAATACTTGCCGCCGCTTCCACCGGTGTTTTGTAATCGCTTCCGCCAATATCCTGAAAAGTAATTGTCCGGCGCGGCAGTACCAGATGGGAATCGGTGGAGCGTGTTGTAACGTGCACCGCCGCTTGATCAAGCACTACATTGCGAATGATAATCCGTTTCGATACCGCGCCGGTTTTTCCTGATTCTTTTATGGATTGCTTGAGATTGTCCTGCAGTGCGCTCAGATTGCTTGACCAGAGCGATTTTTCGTATGTGATTTCGGGGCGGAATGAATAGATTTTTTTTACAACGATGGTATCGGCAAGAAATGATGTGACAGCAAAATGAGCTCTTAAATGTCCAAATTTCATTGCCGGCCCGGAACTGTAGTCCTCTGGATTTTGAATTGTTAATCCATAAAGATGCACGGTGGCAGTGAACGGATTTATGAGGACAAATCTCAAGCCGACGTTTGTGTTGAGCCATTTCGGCCCCGCCTTTCCGGCGGCAATATGAATGGCAATTCCTGAAACCGGCAGTGCAGCAGCCAGCAGCAGCATCAGCACAGAATAGATATGGAACCGGATATTTTTCTTGACGGATTGCTTCCCTTTTACCGGTGAAGTTTTTTTCCACTGTTTCTTTTTTGTCATAAACAAAAAGCCGGCGCGAAGCCGGCTTTCAGAGTAGAAGTCCGTTTGAATTAATCACAGAAATCAAAATAAACCACTTCATTGTTCACGGCGTACAGTTTTCCTTTGTTCAGTACACCGATTTTTTCACGCTGTACATCGCAACGTTCAGCAGCAGTTTTGGCCGCTTCTTCCGTTGTGGCACGATCGTAATCGTATGCAAACGTCCATGCACCGCTCGGATCAACTGCGCAAACAAAAACCTTTTCGCCCGGCAGATCCTTATACCGCAGGAACGGGCCGTTCATTTCTTCCGGCGGCATCAGACGGCAGACTGCATTCTTAGAAGCACAACCGTAAACCAGTAAAAGAGCCGCAACTGATAATCCAACTTTAATCAATAACTTCATCACACATCTCCTTTAAAAATGATCGCATTAACGTCAAGAAACCTTAAAATCATCTATAAGTCAATAAGAAATCAAGTGGTGAATATCTAAATAACTGTTATGAGAAAATTTAAAAACAAAATTATCCCCCGGAATTTTTTAACACATCTCCCCTTGTCCCCGTTTTTAATCATTTTTCGGCAATTTCAGCCAAAATATTCTAAAAATTTGCGGTTTTTGCGAGAAACTATCAATTTGCATTTATTATTTGCGATTTTGGCGTTGGCGGCATTGCCGGTTTTCTAAACGTTCTTTAATCTAACCTTCTACGCATAACCAAGTTTACGAAGAATCCAAAAATTTTTCCGCCACTCTTTTTCGACTTTGACCCAAAGTTTGACCTTCACCGGCACGCCGTACATTTCGGAAAGCTCTTGGGCCGCCTGATACTGAACACTTTTCAACAGCCGCCCCTTTTCGCCGATCACAATGCCCTTCTGCGAATAGCGCTCTACCAGCACGTCCGCTTCCACCGTCCACTCTTCCGGCGCTTCATGAATGCTTTCAACCCAGATCGCCAGCGCATGCGGCAGTTCATCATGCAGGCGTTCAAAATATTTTTCACGGATCACATCAGCCATATTCAGCTTACGCGGATAATCCGTTAAAATATCTTCAGGAAAAAGCGGCGGACCTTCGGGCATGGCGGAAAACAGCGCGGATGTTAACTCCGGCAGCCCGCCGCCGTTCAGCGCCGAACCGGCGATCCATACCGGAGACATCAGGCTGTTTTTTTCGCCGGCAATGTCGCACCATAGTGTTTTGTATCCCTCTAAATGCTTTGCACCGGCATCGGTTTTATTCAGTAGAATCAAACATGGCACGTCGTCCTTCATCAACCGGCGCATCCAGCCGTCATCCTCCTGACGCGGTGCAACAGATGCATCAAGCACCAGCAAGACCGCATCGGCGCCGTTTACTGACGCGCGCGCCATTTTATTCAGGTTCTTGCCCAGTTCGCCTTCTGCCTTATGCACGCCCGGCGTATCCAGAAAAACGAGCTGTCCGCGCGGTTCCGTTAAAATCGCGCGAATCACATTGCGTGTCGTTTGTGCCGTATCGCTGACGATGCTCACTTTTTCACCGACCAGCGCGTTCAGTAAGGTTGATTTACCGACGTTAGTCCGTCCGACTACCGTAATAACACCGGATTTTAAAATTTCATGCTGTATCTCTGTCATTCAAAACAACATGCCACGTTGCATCCGCGCCGGACAGTATAAAATCAACGTACACGAAACTTCTGCACGCAGAACCGCAAAGAAACAAAGGCGGAACGCGACCTCCGGGCGCGTTTGAGCGTTATTGAATGATTCAAATTTATGGCGGCCAAGGCCCGGCCGCCCTACCCGCCAAAAGCTCTGCGACTTTGCGTGGAAAATTTCTGCGCCAGAGACACAAAGGGGAAAAAGATCGTTAATGTTCAACATTCAATTCTCAACGCTCAATTTTTTTCTTGAGCACTGACGCAATTAAAATCCGTGTAAATTTTGTATGTCCCGGCAAATTTTTCTCTATCTCTGCCTTGTTTCCATCCGTTTATATCCGTTCAATCTGCGGTTAATTAAAATAACATAAAATCAATACACATGAAACTTCTGCGGCTCTACGAAAAACTGCTGAACGAATATGGTACGCAAAACTGGTGGCCGGCGCGCACACGCGCCGAAATGATCGCCGGCGCCATTCTCACGCAAAACACCGCGTGGAAAAATGTCGAGCGCGCCATCACAAATCTGCACCGGAACGGCGCACTCAATTTGGGAACGCTCTATAAAATTCCGGTGCCGGAGCTGGCCGAGTGGATTCGGCCCGCCGGATATTTTAATCAGAAAGCCGGCTGTCTAAAAAATTTTGCATCGTTACTGCATGAAAATTACACTGGTAAACTCGACCGGCTTTTCAAACTTGGAACCGATGAGCTGCGTGCAGTATTGCTCGCCGTAAAAGGCATCGGCAAAGAAACAGCCGACTGCATTCTGCTCTACGCCGCCAAACGTCCGGTGTTTGTGGTTGATGCTTATACGCGCCGGTTTCTCGCCGCCCACGGATTTGAAGCCGAATCAAAGCTGCCTTACGATGCCGTCGCCGGAACTTTCACCGCGCAGCTTCCTGAAGATGTTCAGCTTTTCAACGAATATCATGCGCTTATCGTTCGATGGGGAAAATTTCATTCAAATCACAAAGACAGTCAGTCATGTTAAACGAAACTTGAAACGGAAATTATTCAACCTGATAGACTTTAACATCGCTGAATAATGCCGTTCGCATATACATTTGGCGCAGTCCAATACGGCCTTCATTCGTATCCGGCAGATCCGGATTGCTCATTTTGCAAACAAGCGTCTGCGCCGGATTTTCAACACGCATGAAAATTTCTTTGCCGCATTTGATTACCGTAATGTGATGTTTCACACCCGGTTCAAAAAAATCTTGCGGAAAATAGTCCGGGATCAGATCGGTATTTTTCAGTCCGGCACCGGAGAGAATGTAACGCCGGCCGCGAATATACTGCTCGCGCTCAGCGCCGAAATTCGGAAACGCGGCAAAACTGATATGATAAAGATTCATATGATTAAAATACATTTTCATCGCCGGAATCCGGCGCAGTTCATTCCACTTCGTAATATCTTTGGCATACGGCCCATCCCCGCTGCCGGTGGCATGAAAATAAAGAATGCTCACGCAGCGCGTTTCAAAATCAAGTTTTGTATAATTAAATTCAATTTTAATGTCGCCGGAAAATTCCTGCTTCGTCCACAGAACCATGTGATGTGCATCATTTAAAAACTGCGGGCCGGCAGCCAGTTTCATTCCGTCAGTTGAATTTTCAACAGACGCAATCTCTCCGTCAAGAAACCACTTGTCATTCCAGTCGCCGGTGCAGTCATCCGCAAACACCTGCACCCACTGCGCATCATTCGCTTGATTAAATTCCATCGTATTATCGCTGAAAATAACTCCGGCAATCAGCACCAAACAGCAAATAAACCCTTCCATCTTCATTCCTAATTAATACACCGGTTCGCCGAGCACGGTGGAAACGGCAGCCAGTGCTTTTTTAACTTCTTCCGGCGAACCTTTAATGGCGAGCGTCACCGCGCCTTCGGCACCGGCGATACCGCCGGAAGCGAGCTGATAGACATCAACATTCGCGAATTGTTTGATGGCTTCGATTTCTGTGAAAAGTTCGCCGGGCAGAACTTTAATCCACGGAATTTTTCCACTGGCATCGCGGTCCGCGCGGCTGATTTTTTCAAGCTCATCCAGATTCTGCGACGTCTGCTTTTCGAGTCCGACGGGGATGATCAGACGAATGCCTGGTTTTTCAATGAACGGCAGAAACATGCCCATCGTGCCGCCGGTCGGATGGCCGATGCACACTCCGGCTTTGCCTTCACGATAATTGACCAGATTCGCGCCTTTAAAAATAATGTCGCCCTTCTGCATCGAACGCAGTCCGGCAATCAATGTTGCATCCGGATCAACCGCACCATTACGCAAAATCAGTTCCCCGAGCGGTTCGCCGTCCGGCGCGACAGGTTTGGAATTCGCCGGCTGAATCCGGCCGGTCATAAACACACCGCGCGCCAGATTGGTGTACAGGATTTCTTCGACGAGATACGAATTTGAACTGCCGCGCGTAATAATCACTACGCCGTTGTTCAGCTTGTCCTGCACGGGAGGATATTTTGCGAGGCCTTTAGCAATCAGCCGTTTTCCTTCCGCCACCGTCAGCGTTACCTGCTGAACCACCGCGTTTTCATCTGCGTTCATCACCGCTCCTTTTTCAACCGATTTTTCTCGCCGTTCACACGCCGGAATAATTCCCAAAACGCTCAATGCAAAAATGAATCGAATCCCGTTTTTCATATACACTCTTTTATCCTTTAAAAACAAAAAACTTACGACCGGCGTAATTGACGAGCAGTGCAGAAATCATTGCAGCGACATACGAATATGTGGTGGCGAGTCCGAAGAACCGGATGAGAACGTCGCCGACAAATGTGCCGGTAAAAAAAGAAATCAGCGAAACACCGTAGAACAGCATAAATTCGTGATGCCGTTTGTGTCTGCCGGCTTTGAACACAAACAGTACATTCAGAATATAGGCGGTGAGATTTGAAAAGATGAAACAGATGATTTTGTCAATCCAGTAATTCCGCAGCCGGAGATGTTCGGAAATTTGCTGAATATCGAACCCCGCCCGGCGAAGCAGCGCCGTGAACGGATCGCTTTCCGTCAGCGCCGGAAAAATCAGCCAGGCGGCAATGAAGAAAATGAAAATATCCACCGCCGTGGCAATCCCGCCGCAAACGCCATACTTAATAAACTGCACAACCGGGTTGTCTTTGTTGGCTAAAAACTCAGTGACCTTTTTTTTCATGGCGCGAAGTCTGCCGGTTCTCCGGCGGGTTGACGATCCATTTTTCTGCGCTATAGTTTTTCGTATGACAACAGAACTCGCAGAACATTTGAAGCATGACCGGTTTATTGAACATGTCGGAATTGAACGGTTCCTTTGTGACAACGGAACATGGTCGGCACGATTAACTGTTGAGCCGAAACATCTCAACGGCCTCGGAATCATTCAAGGCGGCGCAGTGTTCACCTTAGCGGATCACGCCTTTGCAATTGCATCGAATACGGATGATCGAACGTCGGTCGGATTACAGACGAGCATGTCATTTCTCGCGCCGGCAAAAGAAGGCGATATGCTGACTGCCCATGTCCGCGAAGTGAGCCGGCGGCGGACGGTATCGCTCTACGAAGTGGAAATCGTGAATGAACAATCCGGCGATCTCATTGCGCTGTTTACCGGCACGGCATACACGCTGCATAAAGTAAAGTAGACGCGGCGGAAACGCCGCGTCTACTTTATTTCCTGCAACCCGTCGGCGCGGAAAAGTCTGATTTGAATTTCCTCTTTATAAAGCTCCACACGCCCGCAAACCCGAATCATTTTTCCCGGCGCCGGCAGCCGGTCGCCCATCACAATCATTACGTCGTCCCAGAACACAACCGGAACAGAAATTCCGGCGCTTTCAATAAGTAAACGGTACGGCATTCGTGAATGCGGCAGCGAAATTTCAACGGATGTCAATACGCCGCGCACCGCCACCGTTTTTCCCTCCAGTGCCGGAATAATTTCTGCAAGCTGAAGTTCCGGCGGCGGGACGATGTCCGGCAGCGCTTGGCGATACAGGATAAACTGCTCTGCCGCCGACAAACATAAACTGTATTCAAAATCCTGAGCGGCATTCAGATTGCCGGTCACTTCAACCCGGTCACCGTGCTGCGGAATTTTTCCGGCATGCCGTAACGATGACGTAACCGCTCTGCCGCCGGAAACAGCAATTACACCGGTGCCGTCGTCCACTTCAAAAATAATCCCGCCGCGTTTCAATTGCGTGACTTGTCCGGAAACTTCACCGCGGATTTTAATCTGTTTAAAATTCATTTCCGGTGAAAGGTCGGCAATGCGGATTTCCGGCGTACCGGGTTGAAACAAATAAATGCAAAACAAAACAATTCCGGTACCGGCAAAAACCGGAGTAATGATGCGCCGGAATTTAATATTGGTTATATTGGAAAATTTCATTCACATCTCTATACTTAAAAAGAAATGCGAGTGATAGAAAAATATAAGACAGGGTTGCCGCTCCCTGCTGTCGCTACTTTCTTTCAGAAAGCCACTCTTCGAGTCCAGCCTGTCCGCGCATGCATAGTTGTGGGGCAGACATTCCTGTCTGCCCTGCGCAGGCAGGAATGCCTGTGCCACATTTTCTGCGCCGGCGTGGACAGGCAGGATGCCTGTCCGGCATTAGAATGCACCGAAAAGAATGGTGCTGAAGGTAGTGACCGGTGAAGTTTCGCGCATATCGTCAATGGCGGCGCGCAGTTCGGCGAGGAGCTGCTGCGCTTCAATATAGATGGAATCGTCGGTCATAAGTTTACCGAGCGTGCCCTCGCCGTTTGCCAGATCGTCGCTGATCTTGCTGAAATTCGCCAGCATGCTGTGAATATTGACATAGACCTCTTCATCCTGGATTAATTTTCCGAGCGTGCCTTCACCGGATTTCAGTTTATCGGTGATTTCGCGGACGTTCCCCATGGTGGTTTGCAGATCGGCGTACAGCGTTTCGTCTTCGGAAAGCAGCTTCCCGATCGTTCCTTTGCCCGCGGCGAGGCGTTCGCTGACCTGCCGGAGATCTTCAGTAATTGCATTGAGATTATTATATACCTGATCATCTTTCATCAGTTTGCCGAGCGTGCCCTCGCCGGCACTGACGTCTTTGATCATATCTTTAATTTCAGCAACGGCGATACCGAGATCGTCAAACACATTTACCGGCGTTATACCGTACACGCCGGCATCCGCCGGGATCGGCCCCGCAGTCAGCGGCCCTTCATAAATTTTCATCTGCTTCCCGCCGAGCAGCGATGAATCGGTGATTTCAATCCGGTAGCCGGTGCGCAGCTGCACTGCAACATCGAGATCGGCGTGAACGAATACACCGCCGTGTGTGAGATCAGTGGTTTTTACAACGCCGACTTTGGTGCCGCGCAAAAATACATTATCGCCGGGACGCAGTCCGCCGATCTCTTCAAAGTGCACTGCAAGCGGATAATACTCTTTAAAAAAATTCTTCCGGCTGAGCACGATTGTAAAAATGCCCAGCACAATCAGAGTGAGGAACACGAAAAATCCAACCAGCACTTCGATGTTTAACGTTCTGTTTTTAGGCATGGGTCTGCATTCCTTTCTCCCAGTCGCCGCGGCGCAGGATATATTGAGATTCGAGAAACCGCTGCACGGTTTCATTTTTCGAGTTAATAAAATCCGCCGGCACGGCATTCTCCACGATGCTCCCGCCGTCGATCATCATAATGCGCGTTCCGATGGAGAGCGCACTTTGCAAATCGTGTGTGACAACCACGCTGGTTGCGCCGAGTTTTGCGCGCAGGCTGTCGATCAGTTTATCAATCTGGCGCGACATGACCGGATCGAGTCCGGAGGTCGGTTCGTCATATAAGATAATTTCGGGTTCCATCACGATCGCGCGCGCGAGTCCGGCGCGCTTCTGCATCCCGCCGGAGAGATCCGCCGGAATTTTTTCGCCGGCGTCCTGCATATTCACCAGCGCAAGTTTCTCCTGCACCGTTTTCGAAATTTTCTCTTCGGTCAGTTTTGTTTTTTCGCGCAGCGGCAGCGCAACGTTTTCAAATACGCTCATCCACTGCAGCAGCGCCGCATGCTGAAACAGAAACCCGAACCGGCGGCGGATGCGCTCGAGCTCCCGGCCGCGCGCCGCACTGATTATATCAGCGCCGATCCGGACTTCACCGCTGTCCGGCGTCATCAACTTCACCATGTGTTTCAGCGTCACACTTTTTCCGGCGCCGGAAAGTCCGACAATCACGCAGGTTTCACCGCGCAGGATTTCGAAGCTGACGTTATCCAGCACCTTCCGCCCGCCGAGCCGTTTTGTAACTTTATCAAAAACAATCATACGTAAAATATCCGTGTGATCATATAGCCGATAATCAGAATCAGCAGAAACGAAATCACCACCGACAACCGCGTTGCGCGACCGACGCCGACCGCGCCGTTGCGCGTGGTCATTCCCTGATAACACGCCACCGTAGCGATAATCACACCGAACATCGTCGCTTTAAACAGTCCGGTATATAAATCTTTATTCACTGCGTATTGAATCGCATTATCCATATACGCCTGGAATGCCACGCCGAGCTGCGTTTTGCCCACTACACCGCCGCCGAGCAGCCCGATCAGGTTTGTGTAGACCGTCAGCAGCGGCATCATCACTGCCAGTGCCACCAGACGCGGCATCACCAGAAAACGGTTCGGAGCAATCGACATCACTTCCAGCGCCGCAATCTCTTCCGACACCGCCATTGTTCCGAGCTGTGCCGCGATGGACGACCCGACGCTTGCCGCAATAATCAGCCCCGCCATCATCGGTCCCATCTCGCGAATCATCACTTCCATCACCAGCATACCGATATTCACTTCCTGTCCGTACTGCCGGAGAATCAATCCTGTTTGCAACGCGAGAATCATTCCGGTGAAGAATGCCACCACTGTGATTACGCCGAGACTTTTAATTCCTGCAACATACATTTGCATGACCGCTTCACGGCGCGCACGCGGATGAAATACGGTAGGAATATAGGCCGCTGCCGAAGCCAGCATCAGTATCGCCGCGCCGGCGCCTTGACACGCCTGCAGCACATCACGCCCCAGCCGGGAAAACATTTCCGGTTCCCGATTCCCGATTCCCGATTTTTTATCTGTATGCATCCTGCTCAAATTTTTTACCCAGAGAGATCAACTTCTCTGAATTTCTGTGTATTCTATGGTTTTATCTTTCCTGCTTCTTTGTAAAAAATCATTCTGTTCCGGTCTCTTTCCCGCCGAAACGCAAAAACCACAGCAGACGCACCTGCCGGTTTTCTGTATCCTTTTTATACGCTGCCAGCCCTCGCAGTAAAGACCATTCCTTCTCTCCGTCTGCCGGTTTTTTTTCGCTGTGCCAGAGAAACCAGAGCGTATCGGTTGAAATGGTTCCGGCATCATCTGTCCGCCGGTACAATGTCCATAGCGGCGCCCAGTTGCGCTCCACCGGCGGCGTGTCGCGGACCGGCCAGAGTTCGAGCAGACGAAAGCGTGATGATGTTCCGGTGCGCCGGTGGCTCATCAGCGGCCAGACGTGCCAGTAACGCGAAACTTCGGGACACTCATCCAGTGCAACCGTTTCATCGCACAGCACACTTTTTTCAAAAAAGAAGACCGGCACGACGCGATGACGGATATAAATCAAATCCGCTTCCTTCTGTCTGCCGGAGAAAAAAACCGGCCAGAGAAAAAATGTCCGCCGGTCTTCGCCGCGATGATATTCCCGGCGCCCCCACACCGGCCACACATATAATTTACTGCAGCGCTCATCCGTTACGCGCTGAAAAAACGGCCAGGGACAGTACACTTTATCCTGCTTCTCCCCGTCCGTAAAACGAAAGAACGGCGGCACAATCCAGTGCGTACTTTCAATCTCCGTTTTCGCGCGACCGTAAAGCGGAAACAGAATCCATGCTGAACCCTCATTGCCGGGATAATAATACTCTGCCGACGTCCAAAACGGCCACAGCACAAATTTTTTATCATATTTTCCGGCAAGCGACGACTGTCCGTAAAACGGGAATACGCGGTCGCGCGCAATTCCATCGCCGCGCGTATGCGAAATCACCGGCCACAATACACTCGTTGTCTTCACCTCGTTGATCCGGCTCCTGGCATACACCGGAAAAAACACAAACGAAATCTCATCGCGTCCTAAAAACTCGTGAATCGTTCCGCCGAATGGGAACAGCGCAAAATAATTTTCACCGGCGGCATCACGCCCCTGGAAATAAACCGGCAGCAGCCAGCGCCGGATACGCGGATCGTTCTGATTGCTCTTTTCAAAATTATGCGTAAACCAGAAAATCAGCGCACGCGATGCCGCCTCCTCCTTAAACTCTTTACGCGAATAGAGCGGCCACAAATAATCACGGATCTCACCCTCCGGCACCGTCGCATGCGAATAAAACGGACGTACCGCAAAGAAGGTCCCGCCGTTTGTTGCTACGTTTGCATACAACGGAAACAGCGTTCCCGCCGGCAGTGCGCCGGCGACAAAAACCATGCATAACAACAACGCCGTTTTTTTCATCTCACGACAGAGTAACACGTTCTTAAATAATGCAAAATTATTTTTAACCGGCGGAGTTGTCCTGTTTTTCTAACCACTAATTTACACTAATTATTAGTGCCGATTAGTGTAAATTAGTGGTGAAATTCTTTCTCCCGTTTTCTGCCTATAAAATCCGTTTTATCCGCGGTTAAATTTTTACGGTGCGAAACCGATGGCAATCCGGTCGTATCCGGCATAATCCTGTTTAATTTCAACCCGCTGAAAACCGTTTTCAATCAAACACCGGCGCACTGCGTCGCCCTGATTGTAACCGAATTCCAGAAAAATTCCGGCACCGGACTTTAAAGCCGCTTTTGCCTGCGGCATGAGTCTGCGAATCAGATCCATTCCGTCCGCGCCGCCGTCCAGCGCCAGGCGCGGTTCAAAATCGCGCACCGACCGATCCAGCGTCATACACACCGCCGAAAAAATATAGGGCGGATTCGCAACAACGGCGTCGATGGATTTTTCTTTAAATAAAGTAGACGCGACGCCCTCGTCGCGTAACGTGCGCAGGGAACGCGACGAGGGCGTCGCGTCTACTTTTAGCAAATCCCCCTGTACCGCCGTAAAACGCTCCTCAAATCCCAGCGCCGTCGCATTCTCTTGTGCCAGCGACACCGCGTCCGGTGAAATATCTACCGCAACAACGTTTGCGTTTGGAATTTCATTCAACAGCGACAGCCCCACGCATCCCGTTCCCGTTCCTACATCGACAATCTGCAAAGTAGACGCGACGCCCTCGTCGCGTTCCCTGCGCACGTTACGCGACGAGGGCGTCGCGTCTACTTTATCCAGAACAGCCTGAACCAGCAGCTCCGTCTCCGCTCTTGGAATCAGCGCGCGCGCATCGCATTTAATGTTTAGACCGCGAAAATCCACATGACCAATAATATATTGCACCGGCTCACAGAAAACCGCGCGCGCAATCAGCGATTCAAATTCGACTGTCTGTTCCGGCGAACATTCACAAAAATAAACCTCCAGCGGTTTGCATTTCAACAGATACGCCGCCAGTTCCTCTGCGGTCCGCTTTGCATTTCCGTGTCCGGCGGCTTCCAGTTGTTTTATGGATTCAGTCAGATTCATTCGATGTGCCGGAAATTTTTAATCATTCACTCTTTTTCCGATCAGGGAAAACGGCCCCGTCCAGTCAATTTTAACGTTTACCAGTTCGCCCAAACAATTCTCTGATGCTTCAAAAAAGACGAGTTTGTTGTGCGGCGTACGGCCGCGCCAGCGGTTTTTATTTTCCTGAAATTCTTCCACCAGAACTTCCACCGTCGTGTTGAGCAGCGCCGCCGATTTTTCAGCGTTGATCCGTGTGACGAGTTCATCCAGTCGCACACGCCGATTTTCTTTTTCGTCCGCCGGAACATCGTCTTTCATGCGTGCCGACAGCGTGCGCGGGCGCGGTGAATATTTCGCGATGTGATGCATATCCATCCGCAACTCTTCCGCGAGTTTCATCGTTTCCTGAAAATCTTCTTCCGTCTCGCCGGGATAGCCGACGATGACATCGGTGTTGATTGATGCGTCCGGCACAAATTCGCGAATGCGCTGAATGATTGCGCGGTATTCCGCCTGCGTATAACCGCGCCGCATGGATTCCAGAATCCGGTCGCTGCCCGCCTGAAACGGCAGTTCAAAATAGGGACAGACTTTTTCTGTTTCCGCCACGGCGCGAATCAGTTCATCGTCCATATACGCCGGATGACTCGTGAGAAAACGAACGCGCAGAATTCCGTCGATCTTTGCTACTTCTTTCAGCAGCCACGCGAGATTAATTCCGTCGCCGAGATCAAAACCGTAACGGTCAACAATCTGCCCAAGCAGATTTACTTCCTTGATGCCCTGCTCCGCCAGCGAACGAACTTCGGACAGAATTTCTTCCGGCGCACGGCTGCGATCCGGCCCGCGCCGGTACGGAATAATGCAATACGAACACGCGTGCGAACAGCCGAGCGTCACCGGCACAAACGCCGTCACCGTTTTGTCACGGTTCACCGCCGGCAGACGGTAATCCGCCAGCTCAACCTGCGCGCGGCTCAGATGACTGTACGGATCGTGCTGCAGAATAAAATCAATCAGCGCATCGGTTTGCGACGGCGCCATAAAGATATCTACAAACGGAAAACGATCCGCTAAATTCTCCGCTTCGCGTTTACCGACCATACAGCCCATCAGAGCAATAATCATGCCGCGCCGGCGCGCCGTTTTCACGCCGCCGAGTGCCGTCAGTTTTGCCACCGCTTTATCTTCCGGCTGCTGACGCACCACACAGGTGTTCAGCACCGCAATATCCGCGTCATCCGCTTTACGCGTCTCAACAAAACCCAGCGCTTCAAGTTGCGACGCCAGATGCCGGCTGTCCGCCTCGTTCATCTGACATCCAATCGTCCAAATGTGATATGTTCCAGTCATTTTTTGTAAAATCTTTTTTGTCTTATAGATTGAGCTTCAAAGAATTCTGTTGTAGATGGATTGCCGTTATTTTACCAGAAACAAATTGGGACAAGATGAAAGCTATACACCTAATTCAGAAAGATCCAAAGCTCAGACCATGTCCCGTTGAAAAAGGATCTTCTACATATAAAAGCGGATTCTGGAACATATCAATTGGACGAGCGCCTGAATTTATAGGTGCAGACATATATTTTCATGAACAACAGATGGAACCATCATTTTTCGGAGGAAAAATCGTTTCGTTTGAAATCAAAGAAAATGACCCATGGGCTGGACGAATTATTTTTATACTTGAATCATTACGTGATCACAAAGGAGTAAAAACTTCTCGAGGTGGTTGGAGTATGGAAATGAAAATTATTGAGTAACATTGAAGGAATCAAATGATTGCAAAATTAATAACAGGTTTTTTAGCAAGATTCACAATTTCGCTGTTTCGACATCCTAATCCTGATAAAAAACAAGAATTCACAGCTCCAGACAAAGTCATTATTAATGACGGTCGAACAAGGTGTCCTGAATGCGGAGCACCTTATGATATTAAGGATTATCGAGATGATGTTGCAAAAATTTTCTGTTCAACGTGTAAGGCTCAACTAAATAAAATAGAATAACTCAATGTAGGATAGGCTTCCAGCCTGTCCTACATTATCACGCTTTCCCGCAAAGCGTGAGCATCACAGCTTTTTGGGCGTGAAGACGGTTTTCGGCTTCGTCGAAGACAACGGATTGCGGGCCGTCGATCACTTCGGCGGTTTGTTCATAACCGCGCATGGCCGGCAGACAGTTCATAAAAATTGCATCGGGCTTGGCGTGCCGCATCAGTTCGCCGGTGACCTGATACGGTGTGAAGAGTTTAATGCGCACGGCCTCTTCCTCTTTCGGAATGTGATAGCTCATCCACGAATCCGTATAAACCACATCGGCATCTTTAACGGCTTCCACCGGATCGTCAGTAACGACGAGTTCGCAACCGGATTCGCCGGCGAACCGGGTTGCCGATTCAATCACTTCCACTGCCGGCATCTGCTCTTCCGGCGAACCGATGCTGATGCTCATACCGACTTTAGTGCAGCCGTGCATCAGCGAATGCGTAACATTATTAAAACCGTCGCCGAGATAGGCGAGTTTCAGCCCTTTCAACCGGCCTTTTTTTTCCTGAATCGTCTGCAGGTCAGCCAGAATCTGGCACGGATGACTGTCATCCGTCAGCGCATTAATCACCGGAATTGTGGCGTATTCTGCCATCTTCAATAAATCCTCATGCTTAAACAGACGCGCCATCACAATGTCGCACATGCGGCTGATGACCCGGATTGAATCTTCGATGGTTTCTTTGCCGCCGCCCATCGGCGACGTGCCCATGTCATAATAGATCGCATGACCGCCGAGCTGCGTCATACCGATTTCAAACGAAAGCCGCGTGCGCAGGCTCGGTTTTTCAAAAATCATCAGCAGTGTTTTATGCGCCAGTGCAGTTTGATATTTTTCCGGCGCCGCTTTGACTGCGCCGGCGAGTTTCAGTACGTCGAGAATTTCCGCCGGCGTCCAGTCTTTCAGTGAAATTAAGTGTCTCATTATTACCTCCAGAAGGCCTTGGACTTTAGTCCTTAGGCTTTAGATTTCAAGTTTTCCAAGGCCTAACGTCTGAAGTCTAAAGCCTTCTCTCTTACCGCCTGATCACAACCGAGCACGTTAAGAATCAGCGCGGAACGGATCCACATGCCGTTGCGCACCTGCCGCCAGTAAACGGCACGCGGATCGTTGTCCACGGCGGGATCAATTTCGGCACGGCGCGGCAGCGGGTGCATAATTACGCCGGTCGGTTTCAGAACAGTCAAATGCTCTTTGGTAAAGTGATAGCTGCTCGTATCGATGGCGCAGCTTTCATTATCCGTATCCCACTCGTCCTGAATGCGCGTCAGATAAATTGCGTCGGCTTCCGGAATCACCTTGTCAAACTCATAACAGATCTCATATTTCATGCCGGCGGCGGTGAGCTGCATGAGAATATCGTCGCCGATCTGCAGCTCCGGCGGTGCCACAAAGAATGCTTTGACATCCTGATACTGCGTGAGCAGCCATGCCAGCGACCGCACGGTACGGCCGCGTTTCAGATCGCCGACAAACGCAATCGTTTTACCGTCGATGCCGCCGGCATTTTCAAAACTGCGTGCGAGCGTGTAAATGTCCAGCAGCGCCTGGGTCGGGTGCTGGTCTTTACCGGAACCGGCGTTAATCACCGGAACCGGCCGGGAGGTGTTCGACAGCATCCATGCAATCCGTTCCGCAAACCCGCCGGCGGGATGGCGCATGATAATCATATCCGCATAGGAGCTGAAGGTGCGCACGGTATCTTCCGGCGACTCGCCTTTCACTTCGCTGGATGTCGATGAATCGCGCACGTCCATGCAATCCAGTCCGACCACCTGACACGCCGCCGCAAAGGAAAGATAGGTGCGCGTGGACGGCTGAGCAAAATAGAGCATTGCGCGTTTGTCGAACAGCTGCTTTTGCAGAAAGCCCGCCCCCTCGCGTGTTTTGGCAATCATGCGGATTTCGGTAGCGAGCGAGCAGAGACTCTCCAGCATCGGCCGTGAAAACTGCTGTGCGACCAGAGCGTGGAACGACCGGCCGTTGCGTGTAAAGTACGGCGCTTTCTCTACCGACGTCAGCCCGGAAAATTCTTCCCACGCCATACCCTTTAAACCGCACTGCTGATTCATCTGCCCTCGCTTTCGTGACTTCCGGCGTTTTATGCCTTAAAACCCGCCGGAAGTCAAAAAAAGAGAAAACTTTATAACCGGCAGCGGGTATACGCTATGATTTCCGCATTGCGCCACCGGCATTTCACAATTAAGGTATGCTGTTTTTGACTGGGAGAATTTTGATGCAGGATAATGAATACCGCCGTCAGCGGATTGAGAATATGGAAAAACTTGCGGCCGCCGGATATCCGGCATACGGCACGGCGTTTCAGCGCACGGCGACGCTGGACAAACTCCACAAAACGTTTGCAGAGGGTCAAACGGTGCGTGCCGCCGGCCGGATTATGGCGATGCGTAAAATGGGAAAAATGGCGTTTGCACATATTTCCGACGGCTCGGCGCGCTTTCAGTTGATGCTGAAAAAGGATTTGATCGGCGAAGCGGCGTTCGATGCATTTAAACTGCTCGACCTCGGCGATATTATCGGCGTCTCCGGCGAAACGTTTATTACGCAGACGCAGGAGCAGACGATTCGTGTAACGGAGTGGCAACTGCTGAGCAAATCGCTGCTGCCGATGCCGGAAAAGTTTCACGGCCTGCAGGATATTGAAACGCGCTACCGGCAGCGCGAACTGGATTTGATCGCGAATGAGGACGTGATGGATCTGTTTAAAAAACGGTCGGCAATGCTCAGTGAAATCCGCGCGTTTCTCGCCGCGCGCGGTTATGATGAGGTGGAGACGCCGATGATCCAGCAGCTTGCCGGCGGTGCGGCGGCAACCCCGTTTAAAACGCACTATAAAGCGCTGAGTGCGGATATGTATTTCCGCATTGCACCGGAATTGTATCTGAAACGGCTGATTGTCGGCGGCATGGACAAGGTGTTTGAACTGAACCGGAATTTCCGTAATGAAGGGCTTGACCGCACGCACAATCCGGAATTCACGGTCCTGGAAATTTATGAAGCGTACGGCGATATGCGCTCGATGCAGGAGCTGGTACAGAATCTCGTGGTGCATCTGGCGGAGAAAATTTTCAACCGCACAGAGGTCACCTGGAACGGCCATAAGATTCATCTGCAAACGCCGTGGACAGAGATCGCCTACTGCGATCTGATCAAAGAAAAACTCGGCGCCGGCTGGTTCGAGCAATCTATCGACAGCGCGCGCGCGAAGGCGGCGGAGCTTGGTGTCGCGCTGGAGGCGGAGATGAATTTTGCCGAAATTACGCACGAAATTTATGACAAGACCATTGAGGGCACGCTGATTCAACCAACGTTTGTGACGCGCCTGCCGGCGTATCTCGTGCCGCTCGCCAATCCGTGCGCCGACAATCCGGCATGGGTGGATGTGTTTGAACTGATTATCGGCGGCAAAGAAATTGCGCCGGCGTACAGCGAACTGAATGATGCTTTTGAACAGCGCCGGCGGTTTGAAGCGCAGTGCGGCGGTGACCAGTCGAAAATTGATCAGGACTTTCTGGCGGCGCTCGAATACGGCATGCCGCCGACCGGCGGAATGGGCATCGGCATTGACCGGCTGCTGATGCTGCTCACCGGCTCGGATGCGATTCGCGACGTCATTCTTTTCCCGCAACTGAAACCGAGAATAAAAACAGTCAGTGACTAACATTTACCGCGAAAGAAGATATAAGGCACAAAAAACACGAAGGTAAGTACCGCTTAAATTTTTTCTCTACTCTACTCTTTTGCAATTCATAAAAAATTAACGGTGGAAAACGGAACATAGCTGGCTGAATGCACAAGCCGGTACGGACAACCTGCTTGCGCCGGAACAGAGTATTTATACGGTGTTTGATTCAGTTCAGGAAAAACAGCGTTTCTGCCGGATTATAATTTCCCGGTGCAATGGAAAATACAATGTCGCCGGCGGTTTTTAACCTGGAATGTTTATAACCATCTTTTCCATAAGAAAATCCTCTGCGCTTTCAACTCAATTTATTGCTTTTCCACTTGCTTTCATCCATTACCTAACCATAATCGCAAAATCGAATAAATTGCCATTTATTATTCAGAGAGGAGAGAAGATGAGACGGAAAAAATTAGGAAGCCTTATTTTATTCTGCGGTGCTGCAACAGTGCTTAGTGTGCCGGCGGCAACTCTAAACTGGGGTGTAACAAACTTTCCCGAATTAACTGTGAACGGGAAAAATGTAAGTGAAGAACCGGGATTTCTTATGCCGGCCGTTGAGATGATTTATTTGGGTGATCATATAACAGAGTGGAACAGCGGGTGGCTGGGCAATCTGGTCGAGGCATTCTTTCATGAAATAACCACGGGAGGATGGGACGGCAATACCGAACTCAGACAGCGGTCGGTCGGACAAAAAGAAGCAGACTGCTGCGGTCCGGAAGATTCCGCGGAAGAAGAGAATTATATACCGGATTTTGGCGGCGAAGAATCATTCGGCTTTTTTATTTCACTCGGGTATTACGGGACAGATCAGGAAATTCTGTCCGGTGCGACGACATTTGATTTAGGCGGAATTGACCTGGCGATGTTTTACTGGCTGGGCGGAATCTTTACTCCGCTGGCGGACGGAACCGCGGAAAGCACCGGGGATTTGAATGTATCCTGGAATGGCGGGACAATGACTGTGATCCAGAATCTGCCGGATTCACTGGCACTGACAGCTTTTGCAATCCCCGAACCGGCGACCGCTTTGATAGTGATTGCCGCCGGAGCGGTTTTCGGGCTTTACCGCCGGTTTTTCACTAAAATGTAGCGCCGGTCTTTCAGTGGGCGCAGAACTGCAGAAGCCGGGAAATTTTCCCGGCTTCTGGCGTATTTGCATTGTAACCGGTGCTCTTTTATTGAAATATTCGCCGCTTCAATTGAAAAATACAGAGTGAGAAAACTGTGTGCTATGGAGGGCCGGAACTGGTGAAAAACGGAACATGGTCGGTGGAAAAATCGGCGGAACTTTACGGTGTGGAGAGCTGGGGCGCCGGATATTTCAGCGTATCGGATCAGGGCGAAGTGGCGGTGCATCCGGCCGGTAACGGCGGTGCGTCGGTGAGTCTGTATGATGTCGCGCGCGGGATTCAGGACCGCGGGTTTGATCTGCCGGTGCTGGTGCGCCTGAGCGATATCCTCGATGCGCGCATTCAACGCCTGCATGAAAGTTTTGCAACGGCGATTGAAGCGTATGGGTATAACGGCGCCTATCGCGGCGTCTATCCGATCAAGGTGAATCAGCAGCAGCAGGTCGTGGAAGAGATCTGCCGGTTCGGCGAGCAGTATCATCACGGACTCGAAGCCGGCAGTAAAGCGGAGCTGATCGCCGCAATTTCATTCCTGCGCGATCCGGATGCGTATCTGATTTGCAACGGGTATAAAGATGAGGAGTTTGTCGACCTCGGACTGTACGCGCTGAAGATGGGAATCCAGTGCGTGTTCGTGGTCGAAATGCCGTCAGAACTGGATCTGATTCTGGAGCGGTCGGAGAAGCTGGGCATTGAACCGATCCTCGGCATCCGCATGAAACTTTCCACGCAGGCCGGCGGGCACTGGGCGGAATCCGGCGGCGAGCGCAGCGTGTTCGGACTGAACACTGCGCAGGCGATTGATGTGGTCGACCGGCTGCGCAACGCCGGTAAGCTCGACTGCCTAAAACTGCTGCACTATCATCTCGGTTCGCAGATTCCGAACATCCGCGATATTCGCGAAGCGGTGAAAGAAGGCAGCCGGATTTACTCCGGACTTCTGGCCGAAGGCGCACCGATGGGCGTGATTGATTTCGGCGGCGGACTCGCGGTGGATTACGACGGTTCGCATACCAACTTTACCAGCAGCTGCAACTATTCTACCGCAGAATACTGCTCTGCAATCGTTGAAGAACTGCTGAGCGTACTCGCTGAAACCGGCGCGCCGCATCCGGACATCATCACCGAGTCCGGCCGTTCCATTGTGGCGTATTATTCAATTCTGCTCTTTAATGTACTCGACGTCAGCCGGTTTGAAACGCATCCGCTGCCTGAAACGCTGCCGGAGGATGCACACGAACTGCTGCACAATCTGATGGATACCTACCGGAATATGACCGTAAAAAATGTGCAGGAGTGCTATCACGATGCGATTTATTACCGTGATGAAGTGCACGCATTTTTTAAACGCGGCGGCGCATCACTGCGCGACCGCGCGCTGGCCGGACAAATCTACTGGCACATCCTCACCCGCATTACAGGGCTGCTCAAAACCATGAAATATGTGCCGGACGAATTCGAACACCTTTCGAATGCGCTCGCGGATGTCTATTACGGTAACTTCAGCCTCTTTCAATCGCTGCCGGACTCGTGGGCGATTGATCAGCTTTTCCCGATTATGCCGATTCACCGCCTGCAGGAAAAACCGGCGCACGAAGCAATTCTCGCCGACATCACCTGCGACTGCGACGGCAAGATTGACCGCTTTATTGATTTGCGCGACGTGCGCCGGACACTGCCGGTGCACGCACTGAAAGACGATGAAGATTATATTCTCGGTGTATTCCTGGTCGGCGCCTATCAGGAAACGCTCGGTGACCTCCATAATCTGCTGGGCGATACAAATGTTGTCAGCGTGCGCATTGATGCCGACGGCCACATTCATTACGCGCGCGAAATTGAAGGCGATTCGGTTGCTGATGTGTTAACCTATGTTGAATATGAACCGAAGGAAATGGTGCGCCGTGTGCGTGAAATGGCGGAGAACGCAGTGAAAAGCGGGCGTATGACTGCGCGCGAACGCCGTGCAATTATGGATGCCTATGAAAGCGGTCTGCGCGGCTACACCTATTTTGAGCGGGAAAATTGATGTAGATGGTACTGCCGGAAAAAAATGAAAAACGTACGCGCAGCATCAGAGATTATCTGCGCATTGCCGTTTATCAGCATGCGACGCCGGAGCAGATTGCGCTCGGCTTCTGTATCGGACTGTTTGTCGGACTTTCGCCGTTGTTCGGCGTGCAGATGATGCTGGCATTTCTGCTGGCACTGGCACTGCGCGGCAGTAAAATTTCGGCGATGATCACCGTGTGGATTACGAATCCGCTGACTGCGTTGCCGGTGTATTCGTTCACCTACTGGATCGGGTCACATATTCTAAAATCACCGGTCAATGAAAAACCGCTGCGCCGGTTTCTGAGCTACTGCATACATCATCTGACGTGGGAAAATTATGATGAAGCACGCACCATACTGTATGAAGCGCTGCAGCTGGGGCGCGGTATTCTGCCGCCGCTGTTTCTCGGTGGATTCATCGTTGCGCTTGCCTGTTCACTGATCGGCTATCCGCTCGTCATTTTTGCCGTACACCGTTTCCGCACCGCACGCAGTATGCGGATTCAAAAAAAGAAACTGCATATCAAACCTTCTGTTCAGTCCGGTGATACCCCGCGCGACACGTTCACAAAACTGGATCATTCACTTTAAATTTCCAGAGCGGTCGGCAGGAATCCGGTAACGTTGCAGAATGCCGGCAGCAGCGGCTTTGGCTTTCTCCCGGTCGAGTACAATTTCGCTGTTGCGGCTGTCGGCAAATATAATGAATTCACCGGTGCTCTGCTCGACGGCAGCGATGAGTTCTTTCATGTTTTTAACACGCATACCGTTAACGGATTCGACAATCCAGTTGTTCCAGCTGTGATAGCCGATATTTACGTCGTCAGCGAGCATGCGAATAAGAACCAGCACCTGTTCGTCCTCTTCAATACGATCCTGATATTGCAAAGCGTACACCAGATTTTTCGGCGCTTTGGCATACCAGTCATTCCATGAATGCAAATAATTTTTGGTAAGCGGAACAAACACTGCACCGCCGAAAATATAATAGTCCGGCTGAACGTCGTACTGCTCGCGCACAACGAGAACTTCAGAATCAACTGCGCGTGTAAAGTGAATCGTAACATCCAGTGCTTTGCCGGCACGGAATATATTCAGCGGTATCGTTCCACCCACCTGACAAAGTTCTGCCGGATACGAAAATGAGGTCCGTTCGTTTGGGCGGAACTCAATCGTTCCGTCGTCGGCCACCGGCAGCCCATCAATCTCAAAAATCACATCGCCGGTTTTTAAAATTCCGGCACATGCCGAACCGGGCACAATATATTGCACAAGCACGCCGGTCATTTCCGGCGTCATGCCGTATTTCCGTTTTAAATCCGGATTCTCCATCTTGGCGGTGCGAAGGCCGAGATCAGGGATACCGTCAAACCGGCCGTCGGCAATGTCGGTAAAGAAATGTTTAATGACCGGCGACGGAACCATGTAGCCGATATTGTCAGCAGATGGCAGTCCCTGCATCACCACGCCGACAATTTTTCCATCCGACAAAACCGGTCCGCCGGAATTTCCAGGATTAATGGCTGCATCAATCTGACCGGCGAGAAATGCGAACGAACTGTGCACATAACTCTGGTGCTCAATGCGTGAAATTACACCCTTCGTTGTACTGAGCATATCACCGCCGGTTGGGAACCCGAGCACCGTCACTTCCGCCTGTGTTTCCGGCAGTCCGCCGATTTCCAGCGGCTCAATACCGTCAAAAAATGTTTCATCCTCCACCGCCAGCAGCGCGAGGTCGGCCATGTGTGAAACAAACAGAACGTGCGCACGAAACCGGCGCGCATCGCCGTAGCGCCGCACCTGAATAAATGTTTCGTCGCTGACAATGTGCGCATTCGTCAGAATTTTTTCCCCGGCGATTACGCAGCCGGAACCGGTTTTTGTCATCGGACCGGACATATTCCACGGCGTATAATAAAATGGCGATGAATAGGTTGTATATATTTTTACAATCGCCTGACGCGCATCCACCGCACTGGAGCTTTGGATTATTACAAAAATAAATACCGCAATTCCTGAAATCAGCTTTCTCATACTGTCCTTTCAAACTCTGATCTTTACAGTGTAACCGCCGAAGGGTAGATTGTAAAAGCAAGTGTCCGGTTGGAGCTTTTTGATTCATGCCGCGATTTCCTGGTTGAACCGTTCTTCCGCTGTTTCAAAATTCAGGATCTTACGTGGATAGGTGTTAATCCATCGTTCGATTTCATGAAGCAGTTTTCTGCTGATGCGTCCCAGTTTTCTTCCTTTTGGAATAAACCGCCGGATGAACCGGTTGGTATTCTCATTGCCGCCGCGTTCCCACGCACTGTACGGATGGGCATAATACAGATGCGTCCGATTTCCGGTGACGGCGGAACGTTCCATTCCGGCATAATCAAGCAGTTCTCCTCCGTTGTCCGAAGTGATGCTTTTAAATATACACCGGAACGCCTCAGCTCCCGTCTGTCGCTCGATGTCATTGAGTACACCAATCACCGCCGCCTGACTCCGGTTTCTCAGTTTCCGCAGGATCAACCGCCGGGTTTTGCGTTCGGTTAATGAAAGCAGTGCGCCTTTCCCGCTGACGATCAGGTCGATTTCCCAATGACCGAACTCAGTCCGGGTTTCAACCGCCGGCGGCCGGTCCGTAATACTGTGTCCCGGAGTCACCGCGCGCTTACGGATGCGCTGCACCGGGCGGTACCGGCGTTTACGCATTCTCTTTTCCCACAACGATTCATGGCTCACCCCGGGAACCCTGCCGTGATCAATCAGATTATAAATCGTCTTCATACAGACTGCATAGGGCTCATCTTTCATCCGGTATGCCGCCACTGCCGGAGAACACCGCTTCACCGTAATCTGCTCCACCAGAAACGCCGCCAGCTGCGGATCGACAGCGGCGGACGCCGGTTTTCTGCGTCGCTGTTCATACACCGTCTGCCCCCGTACCGCATTATAACGCTCTTCGGCAGAATCGCGTCCGGTACGATAGGTCAGCCAGCCGCGCCGCCGTTCCCGCCGGATGGTACGTTCCGACCGCCCCAGCAACTCGGCAATGTGAAGTGCTGTTGCGCCGCCGCGCAACAGCACTTCAATCTGAATGCGTTCTTCCTGGTTCAAATGTTTTCCTTTTCGCGGGTGAGGTGTGCTACGCTCTGCCTGTTCCATGCCGGTGTTCCTTTCCTTTGTTTTCGTTGAATGAAGAAAGGTTCATTCTGGCATGGAATTTCTACGCCTCCAACCGGACACTTGCTTTTACAATCTACCGTGTAACCGCCGAAGAAAAATTTTGCGCGCTCTTTCTTTACTTTCATGCGCCGGTTCAGGCAGTCTTCTCGTCAGTTCCCGGGGTGCCCGCCTGCCTGACGGCAGGAAGCACGAATCCCGAAGCCTGAAATTCGAATAATTGAAGTTTTGATGATTTGAATTTTGGATTTGTTTCGAGTTCCGTGCTTCGAATTTTAAATGTATTCGTGGCGCTGAGATAATACCCGCAGAACCTGATCCGGTTAGTACCGGCGAAAGGGAGTGACGCGCATTGGCAGAACTCCCTTTTATGAACGAGGGAGTTTTTTTATGCTCATAACAGTAAACGGCGAAAGCCACGAACATTCCGGCAACGGCAGTATCACCGCCCTGCTCGGCGAACTGCTGCAGCACGAACACCCCATCAAAACCATGCCCGCCAAACGCAGAGCCGAAGCCAAACTCCGCATCAAACGTATGCGCATGCTGCAGAAAAGTCATTCGGAATAACTCTCAGGAATTCAGGAACAAAAACCGGACAGAATACTGTCCGGTTTTTTGTGTACGTCACCAATGCTTGCAATGGAATCTGCCTCACCCGGTTGATTCCCTTACAGCAAGATAAGGTTCAAGCCGGACAAATTCATTTTTACCGGATGAATCAACGTCATTGACGAGTAGAGAAACCAGCCGGCGCGCCTGTTCTTTATAGTCCCATCCAATTGTCGTAAGAGGCATCATATAGGTTAATATGTCGCCGCGTCCGACCAGCCCGACATCCTGAGGGATGCGAATCCCTTTATTTATACAGTAGCGCCAGACGGCACAGGCCATGGCATCGTGGCCGAAGACAATTCCCATCCGTCCTTTTTTTTCTGCCAGTGCCTGTTCTGCCATTTCAACTCCGAGCGCTTCATACTGTCCGTATTCAATAAACATCACCCTGTTCGCATCGCTGCCGGAAGGCAGAGTTCTCACTATTTCCTCATGCCTGATGGCCCGTGACATCAGCATTGACGCATCATATTTGATGCCTTTTTCTTTTAATGCCTGCCGGAAGCCCTCAATAGACTGTTCAGATGCAGAGTGACGAATTACCGGCGCCCCTTTATCTCCGCCGAGCTGCAACAGCCGGATATCCTCATATCCCAGTTCAAGCAGATGACGGGTTGCCAGTAACGATGCCTGATGGTGATCCAAAGAAACTCCAGGAAACCCGAGTACATAGTTACCGGTAACGCATGGGATATTTTTTTTCTGAATCATTCGCAGCGCATGCCCGCGCGGAATTTTTTCTCTGGTTGGAATCACGCTGAAGATAATAACTCCGTCAACCCTGGCGTCCATACACTCAACAATGGCATCGGACTCCTGATTGACATCGCTTCCGCTCAACACGAACTGAACCTGATATCCTAAGAGGGACACTTCCTGAAAAACGTATTCTGCGATTAAGGAATAAAAAGGATAGGTAAAGTTCGGCAGCACAAATCCGATCACTCTGCTTTTGCCTGTTTTTAAACTGAGCGCCAGTCGGTTCGGACGGAATCCAACCTCATCGGCCACCGCCTGAATCCGTTTCCGGGTCTTTTCTGCGACGAGAGAGCTGTTCCGGAGCGCCAGAGAAACTGTCGCATGCGAAACACCGCATTGCCTGGCAATTGTATAGATCGTCGGTCTGCTCATTTCACTCTTTCTTCTATATTTTACTCGATTAATTTATCTGTTTTACCTAGACTTCACCGCGTAAATAATACTCAAATCAAGTATTTAACTATCTCATACAAGAAAAACATGAGTCAATATCGAGAATATCTTTTGGAACAGATCATTCCATTCTGGATGGATCGCTCGATCGATCACATTTACGGTGGAATCAGTAATGTAATGGACGATAACGGCCGCACGGTAAATCATGATAAATATCTCTGGTCGCAGGGCCGTGCGCTGTGGACATTTTCAGCTCTTTATAACCGCATTGAAAAGAATCCTGACTGGCTGCATTTTGCCTGTCATATTTTTAATTATATTTCCACACACGGACGCGATAATCAGGGATGCTGGATGTACCGGCTGGATGAAAACGGAACTGTTCTTGAGCGCGACATCAGTATCTATGTTGATGGATTCGTCATACTGGGACTGAGGGAATACTTCAAAGCAACCGGCAATATGCAGGCGCTTCAACTTGCATTGGAGACATTTGAAACTGTTTCAGCCCGGTTGAAAATTCCGGATGGCTATGGAACAGCGCCCTACTCCATTCCGCCGGGAATGAAAGTGCTGGGAATCCGAATGCTGTTTTCATACGTCTTTTCCCGGCTCGGAACGGCCGCCGGACGAAAGGATATTTTTGAAGCCGGCGCAGCGCTGGCGCGTGAAATTCTAACCGATTTTTATATCCCTGAAAAAAATGCGGTGCTGGAATATGTGTCGCTGCAAGGTACCTTCACCGATTCACCGTGGGGCCGGATCTGCATTCCGGGACACGTGATCGAATCGCTGTGGTTTGCGATTTCGATTTTTGAGCAGACCGGTGAGGATCATCTGATCGAACAATGCTGTCAGTTAATCAAACGGCATTTAGAACTGGGCTGGGATCAGCGGTATGGCGGCCTGACTCTTGCTCTCGACATTGACGGCAAGGAACCCTGTATCTGGAATCAGTCCGACTGCAAAGCGTGGTGGGTTCAATGCGAAGCGCTGGTTGCCACCGCTTATGCGTTTAAACACACCGGCGCAGACTGGTGCAGTGAATGGCATAGAAAAGTTCACGATTACGCGTGGGCTCATTATCCACTGCCCGGCGGTGAATGGCGGCAGTGGCTGAACCGGCAGGGACAACCGGCATCCAGTGCAGCACTGCCGGTTAAAGATCCGTTTCATCTTCCGCGCGCACTGATTGAACTCGCAGCACTCGAACCGCTCCCGGATGAATTTTATCAATAAATCAAAACTTATCTCCGTCTGTCACCGATCAGATTAAAATTTTATTTTAATGGATTAAAATATAGACATTTAATAAAAAAATGACAGGCTTCGTGCGTTATTAAAAATTTGTAAATAAGGAATTTTATTATGAGCAAACATCCGGTCAGCCAAGATTTTGCAGACGTTGTAAAGCCGAAGTTTCCGCTGAACATTTTCCTTTGGTTGCGGCATACATTCATCATCTCCCCGTTTCAGACCTTCTCCGATCTGTTTATCCGCATTGCAAAATATACGCCGCTGAACTGCCGGATCAAAGCGGCGCTGCTGAAAATGCGCGGCATGAAAATCGGGAAGCTGCCGGTAATTTATGAGCGCGTCTGCGTCGGTCTGCCGTCCAATGTTCAAGTCGGTGATTATGTGAATCTGTCACGCGGCGTGCTGCTGGGACCGGGAGCAAAAAAACATGAATCGATCGTCATCGGCAATGAAGTGATGATTGGCTACGACGCGAAGCTGCTGGGCAGCGATCATCTGATCCCGGAAGATATTAATAAGCCGATGCGCTGGTCGGGACACACCGATACCGGCGGAATTGTTGTAGAAGATAACGTCTGGATCTGCGCCAACGTAGTCATCACTGCCGGCTGCCGGATCGGAACCGGCTCGGTCGTTGCCGCCGGCGCGGTGGTCACTAAAGATGTTGAACCGTATAGTATTGTCGGCGGCGTTCCGGCGAAAGTGATCCGGAAACGAATTTAAAAAAGGAATGCAGCAATAATGACTCCGCGACAGCGAATTCAGGCGGCTTTATCACACGAAATTCCGGATAGGACGCCAACCGACGGCTGGTTTCATCCGGAGGTCAGAGAAAAACTGAAAGCTTATTTCAACCTGACGGAGTGGGATGATGTTCTGCTGGAACTGGGCGTCGAAGGCTGGAAAGTTGTAGATATTCCGCTCGCCGATAAAAAATTTGATGCGGCCGCTACACCGCGCCCCGGTGGAAAACCCGGCCCGGTCGCCATCTGGTATGATGAATTCACCTATGAAGACCGCTGGGGTGTAATCCAGCAAAAAGACGCGGACAACCGTTATGAAAAGCGCATCAGCGGGCCGCTTGACGACATGGATGAACTGGAACAGCTCTTGCAGTTTCCATGGCCGGTGCTGACGGAACAGGTTGCGCCGGAAACGCTGACAAACCTGTCACGGCAGATTGACCAGTTAAAAACAGAACAAAAATTTGTGGTCGGCGGTTTCGCCAATCCGTTTCGCACCGGCTGGCATTTGCGCGGTATGGACGGGTTTCTCGGCGATTATGCAGCGGAACCGGAAATGATTGATGTCATTTACGACAACCTGTTCGCTTTTTACGGCGACATGGCCCGCGAACTGGCAAAAGCCGGCGTGGATATGATCAACGTTATTGGTGATCTCGGTATGCAAACCGGCATGATGATTAATCCGGATACCTGGCGCAATCAGGATAAACCGCGCTGGCAGAAACTTCTTGACGGTTGCCGCGCAATCAATCCCGCTCTGCATTTTTTCTTTCACAGCGACGGCAACATTATGGCGATTGTGGACGATCTGATTGATGTCGGTTTTGACGTCATCAATCCGATTCAACCGGAATGCATGGACCCGCGGCTGGTAAAACAGCGCTGGGGAAACCGCATCACGATCCACGGCGGAATCAGCATGCAGCAGACCCTGCCCTTCGGTTCGGTGGAAGACGTGCGGCGGGAAGTAACGGAGCTGATTGACCATTGCGGCCTGGACGGCGGGCTCGTTATGTTTCCGTCCAACGTACTGCAACCCGACATTCCGGTAGAAAATATCGTTGCGTGTTTTCATGCTGCGAGGGACAAAAAACTGCTTGCATGAAAAAAATGAGCGCAAGGAATTCATATGAAAAAAATTAATTTCGCAGTCATCGGCTGCGGCATGCTGGCGCGCAGTCAGCACATTCCAAACATTGCGAAATCTGAAAAAACGATATTGCACACCTGTTGCGATCTGTCCGATGAA
>JBBADV010000015.1 GCA_041656295.1 Kiritimatiellales bacterium
AGCTCCGGACGTCTCTCAACGTTGGCGGCATCATTAGCTCCCGGCCGGAAATATCCGTGAATTTTTGCGGTCTCTTCTGTTTTTTTCACAATGATATTAATTGTGCTGCTGTCAGCCGATGCCAGAATACTGCTGACGGCATTTACGAACGGATCTGATGAACCGAATGTCATTACAGTGTCAATTGTGCTTACCATGCCGGCCGTTACTATCAGGTTGCCCAGATTCGCTCCAACCGTTCCGCCGGCATCATGACCGGGTCCGGGATTATTATACGTCGCCGTCGTTTCGTCAAACGGCAGTGACAGACTGGCCCTGAACTGGGCGTTTGGACCGTAATTATTAGCGTTCGCGTTCGCCACCGTCAGGTTTAACTGAACGCTGTTGATGATATACGGCCGGCCGGCGGCCAGGGTTTCAATATAGGAAAGATCAAAACTGTACAGACCGCGCATCGGATTATTAGCATTATGATCTCCAATCCAGTCTACAGTACCATTAACTACAGTATCTGCCTGATCTCCTCCCCGCAGTGTTACAGACTGCATGACATAACTCGAGTCCACCAGAACGCCGTCGACCCGGAGATCGCCCTGCTGGAAACTGATGAGTTCCGCCGGCGAAACTGACGCCAGTACAACGGCTGCCGCTATGATCCAATTTGTATATTTCATCTTCTTCTCCTTTTAGTTTTGTTTTTCATTAATCACGATTTCTTCTCCATGCCTGCATCAGCACACAGGCTGTCTTTCCTGTTCATTTTGTATGCTTCATCCTCCTCCTTTTGTTTCTGTTTGCCACAAATCACTGTTTTGTATCCTGTTCATGAATCCGGCGCCGGGATAACTGCTGCTGATTATAAATCTCAATTTTTCCGGTTGCCGATCACGGTAAAGTCGACAACCAGCTCTGGGCGGACATCAATGCTCGTAGAGTCATTGGATGCCGGACGGAAATATCTGTTAATGACTCCTTCCTCGGTTGTTTTTTTTACAATCATATGAATTGTACCATCAGCAGATGACAGCGCATTACTGACGGCATTCACAAAAGGGCGTGTTGAAGCAAACGTCAGTTTTTCACCTTTTGTATTTGCCGCTTTGGAAGTAACCATCACTTGAGTCAAGGCTGTTCCAATGGTTCCACCGGCATCATGCCCGATTCCGGGATTGTTAAACGTCGCTGTTGTTTCATCAAACGGCTTTGACAGATTGAGACTGAACTGGTGGTTTCCACCAAACTTATCATTCGCGCGCATCACAGTCAGGTTTAACTGAACGCTGTTGATGATATACGGCTGACCTTTGGCAAGGGTTTTGATATAGGAAAGATCAAAACCGTACAGGCCGCGCATCGGACTGCCGGCACGGGCTCCATTGTCTCCAATCCAGTTTATGAGACCATCAGCCACCTCATCTGCTTGCGTTGTTCCCCGCAGCGACGTAGCTTGTGTAACATAATTTGACATCACCAGAACGCCATCGATCCGGAGATCGCCCTGCCGGAAACTGATAATTTCTGCCGGTGAAACGGATGCCAGCACAACGGCTGCCGCCATGATCCAATTTGTATGCTTCATCTTCTTCTCCTTTTGTTTTTTGTTACCATAACTCTCTGGTTTTCCGCCGGTTCAGGAATTCGCAGATGAATATCAGTCATTAACACCTGAAAAAATAATCAGGCTTACTTTTCGGGGATCAGGAATCACAGTAATGTCAACGAGCAGCTCCGGACGTCTCTCAACGTTGGCGGCATCATTAGCTCCCGGCCGGAAATATCCGTGAATTTTTGCGGTCTCTTCTGTTTTTTTCACAATGATATTAATTGTGCTGCTGTCAGCCGATGCCAGAACATTGCTGACGGCATTTACAAACGGAACTGTTGAACCGAATGTCATTACAGTATCAACTGTGCTTACCATGCCGGCCGTTACATTCAGGTTGCCCAGATTTGCTCCAACCGTTCCGCCGGCAGCATGACCGGGTCCGGGATTGTTATACGTCGCCGTCGTTTCGTCAAACGGCAGTGACAGACTGGCCCTGAACTGGGCGTTTGGACCGTAATTACTAGTGTTCGCGTTCGCCACCGTCAGTTTTAATTGAACACTATTGATGATATACGGCCGGCCGGCGGCCAGGGTTTCAATATAGGAAAGATCAAAACTGTACAGACCGCGCATCGGATTATTGGAAGTATGATCTCCAATCCAGTCTACAGCACCATTAACTACAGTATCTGCCTGCTCTCCTCCCCGCAGCGTTACAGACTGCATGACATAACTCGAGTCCACCAGAACGCCGTCGACCCGGAGATCGCCCTGCTGGAAACTGATGAGTTCCGCCGGCGAAACTGACGCCAGCGCAACGGCTGCCGCTATGATTATTAATTTTGTATACTTCATTTTCTGCTCCCTTCATTTCTCACAGATCGCTATTTCTGCTCCCATTCAGAAACTCCCTCCTGATATGTCTGCAGTAACCGCTGTCGAATTTCGGGGAACTGCGCAGCAAGGTCGTTACATTCACCTGCATCATCATGAATACGATAAAGACCCGTTATGCCTTTTCCTGTAAACCCTTGAGATGCCCGTACCGCTTCATCCACCAGCTTCCATTCGCCCTGCCGGATTCCCCACACATGATGCTCGGCCGGATACGGGAAACGCCATAACAGTGTACGCTTTGGCAGCGCAACCCCTTCCTGCAGCACCGGCAGCAGGTTCAGTCCGTCCAGCAACGCCGGGACAGCCGCACCGGAAGCAGCCAGCGAAGTCGGCAGGAGATCCAAAGAACTCACCGGAACATCCAACCGGCGGCCGGCGGCAATCGTGCCTTTCCATTGAACTGCGAAAGGAACGCGGACCCCGCCCTCCAGCACATCGCCCTTTACTCCGCGCAGCGGACCGTTGTTTGCAGAAGTCACCTTTGTGGGCCCGCCGTTGTCACTTAGAAAATAAATGATCGTGTTCTCTTCCTTCCCGTCTTCCCGCAACGCCTGTAAAACTCTTCCAATCGTATCGTCAAGAGCTGAAACCATGGCCGCATAGATCTGCCGGGGATTTTCCCACGTCTGCCCCCGGCGCGTAATCGGCGGTACCGCTCCCGCCAGATGCTCAAACCGGCTTAAATACTGCTTCGGGGCCTGCAACGGCCCGTGCGGTGCGTTGAATGACAGATATAAAAAGAACGGTTTGTCCGATTCAGCCCGCATAAATTCTATAGCCCGCTCGCCAAACACAAATGTCAGATAGTCCGTAACCACCTGAGGATTCCGGTTACGTTCAATCCTCGGAATACTCTGAGCCCGTCCTTGCGGCAGGTAGTGGCTGCTGCCGCCCAGAAATCCGTAAAACCAGTCAAATCCCCGTTCCAGCGGATGCAGCCCCGGCCCGATTCCCTGATGCCACTTCCCGACCATTCCGGTACGGTACCCGGCATCCCGCATGTATTCCCCGAACATCCGTACACCGGGCGGCACCCCGTGTTCATCAATTGTATGATTTTCTTCTATGCCGCAACGGTTCTGATACCGGCCGGACAGCAATCCGGTACGCGACGGACCGCACTGCGGCGCGGTCACATACCCGGCATCAAATATCACTCCGTTTTGCGCAATCGAATCAATATGCGGAGTCGGGATGTCTTTACACCCGTTAAAGCCGACATCCCCCCAGCCCATATCATCTGCCAAAATCAGCAGCACATTGGGTTGCTGTGCCGCAGTCCGCCCTATTGCCAGAGCCCCGGCACCCGCCATCATCCAGTTACGAAACCGCATTACAACTCCTCCTTCTTAAATTCTCCAAAGGGACGCCCCAGCCCGGCAAGCCCGGCGGAGAGCATTTTTTGCATACGCAGCAACGACGGCTCATATGCCGGATCAAATGCCAGGTTTTTCTTTTCAAAAGGATCGGAAGACAATCTGTAAAGCTGATCTGAATCGTAATAAGCCGGATACTTTCTTTCATGCCACCGCCGCCACGCCTTGGCCAGATTACGAAACCGGGCGGCGGTCTCTGCCGCGCCCCAGTGCCCGACCGGCAGCCCCAGTTGTTTACCGAAGGCAATATCTGCCGGGGTTGGCCGAAGCGCTATATATTTCCACTCCCCGTCTGTGATCGCGCGGCTGCATCCGAATTCCAGCAATACATGGTTGCGGATTGAGTTCCGCCGGCCGGTCCAAACCTCCAGCTGGCTCACCCCGTCTTCACACATATTCTGTGCGGGCTGCACTCCGACGGCATCCAGCAGTGTTGGCGCAAAGTCAACATTGGCCACCAGCGCATCACTTTCGCTGCCGGCGGTGATCCGTCCCGGCCAGCGCACAATCAACGGCACATTACATCCACGTTCATAGGTATGAAACTTGCCCCACGTGGCATTGTCACTGAAAAAAATTACCAGTGTATTGTCCGCAACGCCCAGCTCATCCAGCCGGTCAAGCACTGCGCCGACTCCGTCATCAAGCCACAGGCAATAATCCGCGCCGTACTTTAGACAGGCCTGTTCCGGATCAATCTGAATGGGAATTCCGGCCTCGTTGAGCCGGGCATAAATATCCGCACGGGGACGCATCACATCAGGGACGCTGTCAAGCAGGCCTCCCGGAGTGATCCGTTCGCTGCCAGACAGCGGAGCAAAGTCTTTCGCTGCGCCGCATGGATTATGCAACAGTGTTGTGGCCATCCATAAAAAGAACGGCTCGTCCTCTGACTTTTGCGCATCAAGAAAATCCAGCGCACCCTGCACTGTCCATTCCATATTTTGAGCATTCAGTCCATCCACATACGACTGCGGTTCGCCCACATTATCCCAATAGACAGATGCCGCATAATCAAATCCAACCCGTTGCAGCCACTGCTTCATCGCCTGCTGATTCTCGCGCAATACTTTATCGACTTCAGGATCGCCCAACCGCCCGAGACCGGACACCGGATGAATTCCGACCTCTTCAGATGAATGCGGTCCCAAATGCCATTTCCCGACAAATCCGGTACGATACCCGGCAGACTTCAGGATACGCGGCAGCGTCGGCCGGTCAGGATCCAGCACAATGGCCTGATTGGTCAGATAGGCCTGCTGCCCCGGCGGATTCACCGCGTAAGACGCTTTTGATTCGCACCGGCTGGCCAGCCGGCCGGTCATAATCGCATACCGGCTGGGCGCGCAACTGCTTGTCGTACAATAAGCCCGGCGAAAAAGCATCCCTTCCTTTGCCAGTCGATCGATATTCGGGGTCAGAACATTTCCTCCGTACGCTCCAATGGTTGCAAAATCCTGATCATCTGTGATTATCAGCAGTATGTTGGGCTGCTCCGATGCCCCGGCACACTGAAAAACAGGAGCCAATCCGAACAACCAGGCCAAACCGGATATTTTCCTTCTAACCTTTGGCAGCATCTCTCTGATCACACCTCTCATGGAATATTTCCGCTTCATATCAAACTACCTTTTATTATCACTCCGGCATTTCATTATCAGACACCACCGTATTGTCACACTGGTTTGATATATAAATCGCGGACGTCATCGGGCGAGTATCGGTAATCCGGTTGCCGGTAATGGTAACATCTGCGGCTTCATCCGCAAAAATCGCATAAGTTTGCTCCGGAATCCAGAATCCGGCGGCATCCTGATTGCCAATGACATTGGAACGGACCCGCACGTCTTCCATATTCTCTAGGGATATCGCGCAACGCGACCAGTCCAGAATCGTGTTGTGAGCAATTTCTACGTTACGATGCAGGCGTTGACGACAACGCTTTCCGGTCCCCATGATGCCGAACTCAATAGAGCCTCGCCTCTGCTGCTGAACAGCCGAACCAGTGACACAACGTACAATCGTGTTGCTGAGAACGCGTATGTTGCGATTATCAAATCCTGTTGAAAATGCATTACAATTGTTTTCGCCCCAAATCGCCTGATCGCTCAGATTACTGAAGGTGTTGCCTTCAATCACACCGCCATAGGAGCGGAAAATACAGCCGATGCGGCGTGAGTTCCGGAACGTGCAATTGCGGACATACGCATCGGGATGCATTAACGCTTCAATAAAAAACTGCGTACTATCGTTTTCGCGCCCGGGATATATCAAGCCCAGATCCCGATCAACCGTTACTTTGATCAGCTTATCATCGCCCAGATTCACCGTCTCCAGTCCGGTTACACCATAGGTGCCGTATGACATTGCTTCCGTCGGGTTGTAATGCACCATCGTGCTGCCGTTGGTCAACAGAGCAGCCGGGTCTCCGCTATACGCATAAAACTGATTCGAGTTGATCTGGCTGTGCACATCGACCGGGTAGTTGGCGCAATTGACCGCGTCATCCATCATTCCCTCCGTTTCACAGCCTTCAATCCAAAACCCCGTTGCATCGCCGCCGCCGACATATCCGCCGCAGGGATTCGATGTTAAGCGCCCGTCTTTTAACACACTGGAACAGCGCAAAAAACTAAGCCTGTCGTTCCAGCGGCCGATAAAATGGTTCCCGCTGGCCCCGTAATTTCGAATCCGTTCAAATGTAATATTGCTGCAACGGCGCGCAGTAAGCACATGCATGCGGTAACTGGCGTTTTTCACCATCACGTCTCCCGGCTCAAAATCGGCAATGCGGTTCCAGTGCTTCGGATCCAGGTACAGCCGGTATTGATTACTGCCCAAACCAGTCACGGCCGTAGTCAGCTCATAAAAATTGTTCACATTGACTTTCAGGCTCCCGGGCGAATTTGTATCCATTAATGCGCCCCAGTAACGGAAATGCGCATTACTGATCGCCGGATCGGTCGGCGGCAAATACCCGCTCCACGGCTCAAATACAAAGGTTCCGGTGTCTGCATCGGTAGATATGATAGAACCTGTTGTATGCGTCAACGGCCGGCCTTGTTCATCAATATAGTCAATATTAAATCCCGTGACTGTCATCTCTGAACACCGCAATAGATTCATAAAACCGCTGTTCGGATTGCGAAATAAAAACTCCGCGCCCCCGCCGTCGATATAGATTTTGGAAACGTTACGAAAATCAAACAGATACGTCTCATCCGGAAGATCCAGCTCATAGGTGCCCGCGCTGAAAACCAGTCGAGACGGCGTGTCCGCCGCCGCAGCGGAAATCGTATTCCGAATCTCTTGAACGGTGTTGTCTGGATGCACGCTGTAAACTTTGTTTGGCCGTCTTACCCTGAACGTTCTCTCCTGAGACCACTCGCCCAGCCTCCCGTCGACATATTGCGGGCGTACCCGCCACCAGTAATCCCGGTTAACATCCAGCGCTTCCAGCGGAACGTACCGCGGAACAGGAATAGAATCCTGATCGACCAGCTCTGAAAAATCTTCAATCGTTGTGATTTTAATTTCATAGCGATCCGCCGTTGCATCTGCCTCCCATTTAAATTGCGGATGAGTCATAAAAGTAACCGCATTATCTGCCGGTTCTCTTAACTCGATCTGTCCGTTAACGGCAGCATCAACTAGAAAGTAGAAGATCATCACATATCTCGCTATAATAAATTGTATTTTTTTGTTATTTAATAAATTATATCCAGCATTCCAATAATAATAATATCAATAATCAATATCATGTAAAGTGTAATTTTATGAAACACTCTAACATTTAAGACAAGGTAGATTGTAAAAGAACGTGTCCGGTTGAAACCGGACACGTTCCATGCTGATGTTCCTTTCCTTAATTTTAGTTGAATGAAGAAGGGTTCATTCCAGCATGGGATTTCCGCGCCTCCAACAACCGGACACTTGCTTTTACAATCTACCTCCGGCGCTGCCGCACCGCCTCATAAAGCAGAATCGCCGCTGAAACGGACACATTCAGCGAATCATTTTTGCCGCACATCGGGATTTTAATTTTTTCGGCAGCGGGATTTTTCCAAAGATCTGTAAGCCCGGTGTCTTCCGCGCCGACAACGATAGCTGCCGGTTTGGTAAAATCGCAAGCGGTATAAATTTTTTCCGCCGCCGGCAGCGCGGCAAATACCGTAATATTTTTCCGGCGCAGGAATTCAACGGTCTCTTCTGCCGTCGCTTCAGCTACCGGCAGATAAAACAGTGTACCAACGCTGGCGCGAATGACATTCGGATTATTCAGGTCCGTCGCCGGATTGCAGACAATTACCGCATCCGCACCGGCGCCGTCGGCAGAGCGCAGCAATGCGCCGAGATTGCCGGGTTTTTCAAGACCCTCCGCAACCAGGATCAGCGGAATTTCCGGAAGTTCAAGTTCTTCCAGTGTTTGGCCAACCAGCGGTCCGACCGCCAGTACGCCGTCGGGATTTTCGCGGTAGGTGATTTTATCAAACACCGCCGGCGGACATTCAAAAATGTTCGTTGCCGGAAACCTGGCGGTGATCGCTGTATTTCCTAATTCATGACAAAGCCAGAGCTCAGCCGGTACCCAGCCGTTTTCAACTGCGCGCTGTACTTCACGAATACCTTCGATGACCGTTAATTTCTCCGTCCGGCGCGCCGCAGCTTTACGCTGCAGTTTGGCAATCCGTTTTACGCGAAGATTTTGAACGCTGGTTATTTGTTCCATAAAACCCAATTAAACACGGAACCTGCAGTTCAGCAAGCCGTAACCAAAGTTGAAAACAGCTCCGGATACGGAGCCGATAACTCTGAACTGTATCATTGACCGCCGCACTGCCGGCGGCTATTCTGGCGCGTCATTTTTTGAAAACCAAAGGATTGTGTTATGGCAATGATGATTCATTTTCGGAAACTGGTTCAATCGCGGGTGATTTGGTATATCATTCTCGGTGTAATCGTAATTTCATTTGTCGGCTTTTTTACCCCGTCACTCAAATTCGGCGGCCGGCAGCAGAAAATCTATGCAGGTAAATTGTACGGTAAAAAAATTACAATGCAGGAATTTTCGAATGCCTACAGCAGTGCCTACCTCTGGCAGATTCTTTCTTCCGGCCGCATGATCAGCCAGAGCGCCGAAGTCGTCGAAATGATCCGGCACGAAGCCTGGCTGCGCATTGCCGCGCTTAAAAAAGCGGAACAGGAAAAAATTGCGGCAGGCAATGAAGAAATCGTAATGAACATTCAGCGGTTTCCATTATTCGTTAATCCGCAAACAGGAGTGTTTGATTCCGGTTATTACCGCGCGCTGCTGCAGCAGATTGGCGTCAGCCCGAACACGGTGGAAGCGCTCTTTCGCGAACAGCTGATTCTGTCCAAACTCTATTTTCGCAACACACAGGCTGCGCTGATTCCGCCGTCTGAACTGAGCCGCGCCTATCACGTTTATACCGATCTTTTTACCGTCGATTACGCTATACTCGCGCGTGCCGCCGTTGAAAACGATGTTGCTGTCACGCGCGATCAGGCCGAAGAATTTTATGTGCTCTATCCTGAGCAGTTCCGCATTCCGGAGCGCATTCGCGTTTCATATATTGAAATTCCGGTGAACAGTTTTTTTGGCGAAGTTGAGCTGACCGATGAAGAAATGCTGCAGCACTATACGCGCAACCTTGAACAGTATCGTGCCGATACAACCAACGAAACCGGTGCAGTGGAATATAAAGATTTTGATGCTGTAAAAGATAAAATTGCTGCCGAGCTGCGCGCCGCCGGCGCACGGCGTCTGGCTGCCGGACGTGCCGCCGATCTCGTTGCTGAAATGACACCGAGGACGGACGGCAGTGAGCCGACGTTCAGGGAAACCGTGACCGCCGCAGGATTTGAAATTAAAACACTGCCGCCGTTCGGTGCGACTGACGAAGTGAAGGGCATTGATGCCACTTCAAATTTTCGACAGCAGGCGCTTGCGCTTCAGCCCGATTCTTATAGCTCCTACAGCGATCCCGTGGTCGGCAGAGATTTTGTCTACATTATTTCACTTGGACAGCGTTACGATTCATTCATTCCTTCGTTCGACGTCGTCGCAAGTGATGCCTCTGAAAAAGCCAAAGCTAAAGCTGTCAATGAAGCGCTTACCCGCCGTGCGCTTGAAATTTACGGAACGCTCGTCACCAAAATCGCCGCCGGCGAAACGTTTGGTGCTGCGATCAATGAATTTAATCTTGATCCTGTCACCACGCCAGAATTCAGCATGATGTCTGATCTTGACGATCCGAATGCTGCCGCAATTATGCCGCTCTGTATCAATGCGCAGAAAGGCGAAGTGTGCGAACCGGCGCCGGTCGCCGACGGTGTTCTGATTGCGTACATTGCTGATCGTAAAGCGATCGACAGTGAAGTCGGCCTCACCGGCATGCGTGAAGAACTGGTTCACATGATGGAGAACTCCCGCGCACAGCAGCTCGCCGCATCCTGGCGCAATGCGCTGCTGGTCGAGGCTGAATTTGAAGAAACGCTGCCGCAATAAAATTAATCCGGTCAAAGGTTTGAAGGTCGAAGGTCAAAAGTCCATTTGACTTTCGACCTTTGACTTTTAGATTTCCAACCATGAATTCGCTCATTGATCACACTTTGCTGAAAGCGGACGCAACGGAAGAACAAATCCGGCGGCTTTGCGACGAGGCCCGTGAATTCAAATTTGCTGCCGTTTGTGTAAATCCGTTTTATGTCCCGCTTGTTCATTCATTGCTGCAGGGCAGCGGAGTGAAAACCTGTTCTGTCATTTGCTTTCCGCTGGGCGCCGTCAGTACGCCGGAAAAAGCCGCCGCCGCCCGCACTGCAATTTCCGGCGGTGCACAGGAAGTTGATATGGTTATGAATATCGGCGCATTGAAAGACCGGCGCGACGGGTTTGTCCGTGCCGATATTTCCGCTGTTGCCGGAATCTGTCATGCCGCCGGTGCGCTGCTGAAAGTTATTTTAGAAACCGGACTGCTGACAGACGAAGAAAAGGAGCGCGCCTGTAAACTCTGTATTGAAGCGTCCGTTGATTTTGTAAAAACTTCCACCGGGTTTGGCGCCGGCGTTGCGATGGTGGAAGACGTGATGCTCATGTCAAACATTGTAAAAAGCGCCGGCCTCGGCGTTAAGGCCTCCGGCGGAATCCGTACGCTCGCCGCTGTTCAGGAAATGACTGTCGCCGGTGCGACGCGCATCGGCACCAGCTCCGGCGTGGCGATTATGAAAGAAATACAAACCGCTAATAAACACTGATTAATTCAGTGTATTCCGTGGTAAAACATCAGTGTCGATCAGTGAAGATGAGTGGTTCATAAAAAATGGAAAAAGAACGGCTTTCTAAAATTATGGCTGCGCGCGGACTTTGTTCGCGCCGTGAGGCTGACCGGTATATTGAGCGCGGTTTAGTCTTTGTCGATGGCAAGCGCATCACTGAGCTGGGGACCAAAATTTTTTCTGATCAAAAAGTTGAACTCGCGCGCGAAGCGCGTCAGCGGCAGTCTGCACAGGCAACCATCCTTTTAAATAAACCGGTCGGTTATGTTTCCGGTCAGGCAGAGGACGGCTATGAGCCGGCTCAGGTTTTAATCACCGCCGGTAACCGATGGAGCGGTGACACGTCGCCGGAAAAATTTTCTCCGGCGCATCTCAATGGACTTGCCGTCGCCGGACGGCTGGACATTGATTCCACCGGACTGCTGGTGCTTACGCAAAACGGCGCCATGGCGCGCCGGATTATCGGTGAAGATTCAGAAGTAGATAAAGAATACCTCGTGCGCGTGAAAGGCAAAATCAAAACCGGCGGACTAAAACTTTTAAATCACGGACTCAGCCTCGACGGTAAAAAACTGAAACCGGCGCAGGTGAGTTGGCAGAACGACGATCAGTTGCGTTTTGTTCTGCACGAAGGGAAAAAACGGCAGATCCGGCGCATGTGTGAACTGGTCGGACTCACTGTTACCGGACTTAAACGTATTCGCATCGGCCGCGTCCGGCTTGGTAATCTTCCCCGGGGCCGGTGGCGTTATTTGTGTGTTGATGAACAATTTTAAAAAGAGGATTCGATTGATGGCGAGCGTTTCTTAGAATGTGTTTTTGCAACAATAAAAATCCTGTTATCCGGTCAAAAATTCCGCAGTTAAACAAGCTGTGAAAAAAATCCGTTAAAGACAAGTTCCGCCGGCAGATTGCGGTCGAACTGGCGCGACATTTCGGCGATGGCGTTTATGCGGCGCAGAACATCGGCGCGCGAGCAGAGCAGGGCCTGCCGTTCGAGGGCTTCAATCTCATCACAAAAATTTAATACGCTGCGATCCTGATCGAGCACAATAATAAGCAGGTCGCGAAACCAGTTCAGAACGGTGCGCAGAATTTCGATGCGTGCTTCAACCACGCGCGCGCCGGTGCGTGCATCGAGCAGTGCACGGAATTCTTTCGCTGAAAGATCATCGGGAATTCCCGGTGTTTCCTCTTGTTCAAATTCCTGGCGCAGTTTTTCAATCAGTCCCGCGAGCCGTGCAGAAAACATCGACGCTTCAATCAGACTCGCCGGCGGCAGTTCACGGAGCAGATCGAGCAGGAAATCTTTCCACTGCCGTGCTGTTTCTTCGTCTTCGGCAGCGACGGAAATCCGCTGGCAGCGCGATAAAATGGTCGGCAGCAGCGCCTGCGGTTCATCGGTTAACAGCAGCAGCAGGCTTTTCGCCGGCGGTTCTTCAAGGGTTTTCAGTAATGCGTTGGCCGCCTGATCCGTCATGCGGCCGGCGGCGAGGATGACGCCGGCTTTCCAGCCGCCGGCAGAGGAGGTTTGCGCCAGTTTACGGATCAGTTCGCGGATGTCTTCGATTACAATCTGCCGGCTTTTGCTCTGCGGTTCGATCCAGAAAATATCCGGATGTGTATGTGTTGTAACCTGCGGATGCTGATTAAAGATGAGATGCAGCAGTTTTTCAGCAAAGCGCAGCGCGGCACCGTGCGGTGCTCCCTGAATTACATAGGCATGCGCAAGCTGTCCGCTCTGCCAGCCGGCTTCAATCCCGGCCCATGCGGTATTAAACTGACTGTTTGAAGAAGACATGATCAATGGTGTTTATAATTTCGGCAGAAGTATCCTGGATTTCCTGCGCGGTGTCGATGATGCGGATGCGCGCCGGATTTTCGGCAGCGAGCTGCAGATAGCCGGCGCGGACTTTTTCGTGAAACGAACGCGCTTCGCGTTCAAACCGGTCGGCGGATTCACCGGCGGCGGCGTAGCGTTTCGCAATACGCGCAAAGCCGGTTTCCACCGGCAGATCGAGCAGCAGTGTTAAATCCGGCAGTGTGCCGGCAATGGTAAATTCGTTAATCGCTTTTACCTCGTCTACCGGCAGGCCGCGCGCGAAGCCCTGATAGGCAACCGTTGAGTCAATAAAGCGGTCGCAGATGACCCAGATTCCGGCGGCGAGATTCGGTTTAATGATTTTTTCAACCAGCTGATTGCGGCTCGCCTCAAACAGCAGCAGTTCGGCGCGCTCACACGGTGCCTCGCCGGCGGCGTTATGCTGCAGCAGATCGCGGATCGCTTCGCCGAGCGCGGTGCCGCCGGGTTCGCGCGTGTAAATGGCGTGTATACCGTGTGTTTTTTTCAGCCAGTCGATCAGCAGTTTAGCCTGGGTCGATTTTCCTGAACCTTCTGGTCCTTCTAATGTGATAAATTTTCCGCGCATAATTTCCTTTTATGAATCGCGGATTTCACGGATGAACACGGATTGTTTTTGATCCGTTTATATCTGTGCTGTCCGCGGTAAAAAATCTTTCCTTTTATAAGGGGAATGAACACCAATTGAAAGTTGAATTCTTGCGGTGCGCGGATTAGTATTTATTTGTGGTTAAATTAATAAAAATTCTGTCCGGTGTTCTGATTCTGGTCGCACTGATTTTCGTCGCCGGCACACTGTTTTACGGCACGAAAAGCATTCATGATATTTTACACGAAAATAAAAAACTGCAGCAGTCTCTGTCATATCTGACAACGGAAGACCAGATTGGTTTTGCCAAAGTGATTCAACGTGAAGTCCGCGCCGGACAGGTTTTTTCAACCATTCGTTTCGTAGAAACCGCGCGCGATAATAAACTGGCGCCGGTGCTGGTGCGCGAATATGAAATCGAGGGCGATACCGTTTATTTTGACGCGCTGATTGTAACGTTTTCCGATCAGGCAGTGATGGACGGTAAGGCGCGCGCACTCTATTTGTGGCGCCGTGTGTACGGTGAAAGTCAATCGCCGGCGGACGGCTTTATGATCGAAGAACCCGGCGCGCCGCCGGCGCGTTATGACGATCTGCTGCACCGCCTGAAATTATCCGACCGGCAGTTATTCTGGAAGGCGATTTGGGATCTCTCGAACGATCCCGATGCGCTGCAGCGTTACGGCATTAAAGCCATTTACGGTAATGCGGTGTATAAAAAACTGCAGCCCGGTTTGATTTACGTTTTTAAAATCAGCGCCGCCGGGCAGGTGTATCCCGAAACGGTTCCCGATCTTTAATCAGAGCCCGTTTCAGGAGGCATCAGGTCAACGTTATCGAGTTAATTTCCCGTACAATTCTTAACCGGCAGCGATTAATTTTTTTATAATACTGTTTGAAATCAGTTGAGTATTCCGTCCGAAACAACCCGTATTATAAGGATAAAACGGATGTGAGCCGGTGAAAGAGATAGTTATTATTTTGATTTGAAATTTAATGTTGATAAATAATACCGGAGGATTTATGGTCGTTACATCCTAAACAAACGGAGCCTTACGATGAACCTTATAAAGGTCTTAGCCTTGTTCCTGTCCGTTCAAATGACCGCCCCGGCGGAACTGGCGCCGGCGGGCATTTTTTCAGATAATGCGATCTTACAACGGAATGAACCGGTGCGTGTCTGGGGAACCGCGACTGCCGGAGAGACAGTAACGGTTGAATTCGCCGGACAGAAAAAAAGTGCAAAAGCAAATTCTGACGGACGCTGGGAGATTACATTAGATCCGATGGATGCGTCAGCCGAATCGCGGGATATGGTGTTTACTTCATCTATCGGCAAAGAACAGGTTACGATTTCTGGTGTCCTGGTCGGTGAAGTCTGGCTCGGCGGTGGACAGTCAAATATGCAGACCCCGATGAATTATTACAGTTCGAGAGAGCAGGGGAATATAATTAAGGACGAGATCGACAGCGCGAATGATCCATTATTGCGGATGGCCACCGTTCCGTATGCCGCGACCCCTGGTAAAGACTCAACGATTGCATGGAAATCGTCTCCGCCGGAAACGATTAGACCATTTTCGGCGACCGGGTATTATTTTGCAAAACATCTGCGTGAAGCATTGAATGTTCCGGTGGGAATTATCGCCTGTTCCGAGGGCAGTGCGGTAGCTGAAACATGGATGAGCAAAGACACTCTGGCAAACACGTCGGATTTTTATCGCACGCTGGAGGCTTATGATTTCATCTTGAACGCGATCGAAAATGGAACTGCAACCGCGGCAATGACCGCATTGACACCGCAAATGCTTCCTTATCAACTATATGATTCTATGTTGACGCGAGTTATTCCGTACACTATCCGCGGTGTGATCTGGTACCAGGGCGAACGGAATGCCAATACGAAAGCCAGTCAGCGGTATTACGATGTTTTTTCGACGTTGATTGAAGAGTGGCGGCAGGATTTTAAAAATCCGGACATGCCGTTTCTGTTTGTTCAATTGGCTTCATACCAGCCGTCAGTAATGAATTTTCATTGGCCGGAGCTGCGTGAAGCGCAATGCAAAGTTGAAGGAGCTGTGACGAATACCGGTATGATTGTGCTGCTGGACGGCGGTGACGAGCAGGAGATTCATCCGCATTCAAAACCGCTGGTTGGCTACCGGTTATCATTGCTGGCACGGAATATGGTTTATGGTGAAACGAATCTGGTCTGCCGCGGACCGCGCCTGGAAAATGCGCAGGTTTCCGGCAAAAAAATTGAACTGACATTTAAAGATTGCGGTGCCGGGCTTGAATTAAGGCCGGAGGGTGTAAATGATTTTGAAATCTGCGGCGAAGACGGCAATTATGTTCCGGCGCAGGCTGAACTTGTGAACGGCAAAGTGGTTGTTTCTGCCGCCGAAGTAAGCGAACCGGAGTATGTCCGTTACGGCTGGCGGCAGTGGGTTGTTCCGATCCTCTACAATCAAGAAGGTCTGCCGGCATCACCATTCCGCACGGACAATTTCAAGGAAACAACATACAATCGCCTTTTTCTGGATGTCGTAATTGGAAAGTGAGCCAGTTATTTTTATGCACGGTATCAGTCCTGTTATTTAAGTGTTTTATGCCAAAATATCCGGTGTCTCAATCACCGGATGCATAAATAATAGGACTGGCATCATTCTCGAATCCATAGTATGACAGGCTGAAGATTAATACTGCTTTCAACAGAAGTGTAAATATCCCAACATTTGATCTTTAATAAACTTTTGTTGAAATCAGCCGAATATTCCGCATTAATTAACGTTTGTTACATACAGAATTTCACCCAATCAAAAGGCAGCGCATGAATCATGAAATTATGACGATAGAAGAGGTCGCAGAGTATCTGCGGGTTTCAGAACGCACGGTGTATGACTGGGCGCAAAAAGGGCAGCTTCCCGGCGGGAAACTCGGCACAACCTGGCGTTTTAAACGTGCTGATATTGAGGGCTGGGTGAACCGTCAGCTTGGAACGCCGGCGGCACCGGCATCGAATTCTCCGGTGACCGGTTTTTCAAAAATTCTTTCCGCTGACCGTATTGTGTTTCTCAACACAACGGCAAAAGAGGAGGCGTTGAAAACACTGTGCGGGGTGCTTGCAACGTCACCGTTGATCCGGAATAAGGTGGAGCTTGAAACCTCAATTTTCCGGCGCGAAGAACTGATGAGCACCGGTATCGGATTCGGCATTGGCGTACCGCATGTCCGGCTTTCGTCGATTTCCGATCTGGTCATGGCACTCGGCATCGCGCGTGAACCGATCACCGATTATTCTTCGCTCGACACGATTCCGGTGCAGATCATTTGTATGGTTGCCGCCGGCAGTTCACAGCACACGCAATACATACGCACGCTGTCGGCAATCAGTTCGCATCTGAAAACGGAGGACGTTCGCCGCGCATTGATTGCGGCGCCGGATGCGGCGACGGCATACAGGCTGTTCGCCGGAACGGAGGCGTAAACAGATGGGTTTGCTGACGATCATCGGTCTGTGTGTGCTGCTGGGTGTTATCGGTGCGTGGGTTTTTCAAAAGCTGCACATTCCGCAGGTTGTCGGTTATATCGTCATCGGTGTGCTGATCGGCGAGAGCGGGTTGCGGATTGTTTCGCAGGCGGATGTGATTGCGCTGCGGCCGTTCAATATGTTTGCGCTCGGGCTGATCGGCTTTCTGGTGGGCGGTGAACTGCAGGGCGGCATTCTTAAAAAATACGGCAAACAGTTTACGCTGATTCTGCTCGGCGAGGGTGTCGCGGCGTTTACGCTCGTCGGATTGTTCACAACGCTGATTATTTATCTTGTCTGTCACGATTTTGTGATGGCGCTTGCCGCCGGCACCGTACTTGGTGCAATTGCTTCCGCCACCGATCCGGCGTCAACAATTGATGTGCTGTGGGAATACCGCACCGCCGGTGTTTTAACCACCGCCATTATCGCTATCGTCGCGCTTGATGATGCACTTGCAATGACACTCTACGCACTCGGTACCAGCACCGCGCAAATGCTCACCTCCGGCGGATCCGAGCTCGGCCGGGAGCTGATCAAAGTGAGTACCGAACTGTTCGGTTCTGTTATACTCGGCCTCGCCGCCGGTTTTGCGCTGAATCTGATTCTCCGTTTTCTGCCGCAAAAAGAGCGGCGGCTCGGGCTCGCGCTCGGCGTCATTCTGTTAACCATCAGCGCCGCAGTGGTTCTCCATATGGACGTTATTCTGGCGACGATGGCGCTCGGCATTCTTTTAATCAACCTTGCCCCGCGCCGGAGTAAAGAGCTGTTTGAGTTGATCCGTTCCTTCTCCTCGCCGATTTATATTCTGTTTTTTGTTCTCGTCGGCGCACGGCTTGGCGTACGCCACATGCCGCCGTGGCTGTGGGGGATCGTTGCGGTGTATGTGATCATGCGCAACTTCGGCAAATGGATCGGATCATACTGGGGCGGGCGGTGGTCAAAAGCAGATGAGCCGGTCACGAAATATCTTGGACTTTCACTCTTCGCACAGGGCGGGGTGGCAGTTGGGTTATCCATCGTTGCCTCACAGCATCTGCAGAATATATTCGTTACCGAAACGCTGTCGCTCGGCGATATGATCATCTTCACTGTCACAGCTACCACGCTTGTCGTTCAGCTCATTGGTCCGCCGTGTACCAAGCTTGCGGTGAAGCTGGCGAAAGAAACCGGCAGAAATATCACCGAAGAAGATGTTATCGCCGAGCTGACGGTGGCTGATGTGGTGAATCCTGATATACAACCGCTGCCGGAAGGACTTCCGCTTCGTGTTGTGCTGCATAATTTTACCGAAAGGGATGAACTCGTTTATCCCGTCGCCTCCTTTGACGGGCGCGTGATCGGCGTTCTAACCTTCGAGACGCTGCGCGAACTGCTCGGTAATCCCGAAAGCTGGCACTGGCTCGTTGCCGGCGATGTCATGCAGCCTGTGGAAGAGAAAGCGACACTCAAAATGAAACTGGCCGATGTGCTCGATGATATGAGCCGCATGCAGCTTGAAGCCATTCCGGTGACACGCGGTGACGGCACCGATACGCCCGCCGGCGTGCTCGACATCCGTTACGCCCGCCGGCGCATCCGTGAAGAACTCGTGCACCGCACCTCGGTTTGCTATTAAAGCCGCCGCGATGCCCTCATCGCATCCTGTACATTTTGAAAGAAATAACGCGACGGCGCCGATATATCTGCGATAGTTTATAAGGTTCTATGGCTTCCAAAATTCCATCTGCATCATATCGTCAACTGTTGAAAATTGCGATTCCGCTGATTGTCACATCCGCGTCGTTTACCATTCAGAATTTTTGCGACCGCATGTTTCTCGCCTGGTACAGTTCCGCAGCTCTACAGGCTGCCGTGCCCGCCGGAGTGCTGGCTTTCACACTGATCTGTGGATTCATGGCAATGGTTGCATTTGCCAACACTCTGGTTGCACAATATTACGGCACCGGCGATCTGCACAGCTGCAGCCGCTCTGTTGCACAGGCGGTGCTGCTTTCAATATGCACGTTTCCGCTGATTCTGCTTTTAATTCCTGTCGGACTGGGGCTGTTAAATGTCAGCGGTCATGCGCCGGATGTGCTGTTTGAAGAGAGACGATACTTCATGATCATGATGTTTTCCGGCCTGAGCATCACGCTGAATGCCGCTATCAGCAGTTTTTTTTCCGGGCGCGGCATTACGCGCATCATCATGGTTACGGCGATTCTCTCTACGCTTGTAAATATTATTTTGAACTGGCTGTTGATTTTTGGACACGGCCCGTTTCCGGAAATGGGAATTGCCGGCGCCGGAATTGCATCTGTGATTGCCACGTTTGTATCGCCGGTGATCATGTTATGCCTCTATTTCTCCAAAGAGGCCGATCGCGATTATCACACGCGCCGGCTGTTCAAATTCGATGCGCCGCTTTTCCGGCGGCTGCTCCGGTTCGGCATACCGTCCGGCGTTCATATGGTGCTTGATATGGCGTCATTTACTGTGTTTGTGCTGCTCATCGGCCGGCTGGGGGAAACTGCATTTGTCGCCGCTAATATTGTGCTGAGTGTGAATCATATTTCATTCATGCCGTCCATCGGAATCGGACAGGCGGCGGCTACGCTTGTCGGGCAGCACATCGGACGCGGTAACTATTCCGGCGCATCGCGCTCCGGCTGGCACGCCGTGCAAATCGGCTGGATCTATACAGCGTTTGCCGCCGCAACGTTTCTGCTGTTTCCCGAATTTTACGTTGAACTTTTTTCGCGCAGCGACAGCATTCCATTTGATGAAGTTTTCGGCGTAGCGCGCATCCTGCTGATTTTCGCTGCGGCGTGGGGGCTCATGGACTCAACCACCATCATCCTCGCCGGTGCATTGCGCGGCGCCGGCGACACCCATTTTGTTATGTGGTTTATGACCAGCGCGGCCTGGTTTTTCTTTGCACTTGGTGAATTTGTTATCATTGTGCTGCTCAATCTCGGGATCTATGTTGCATGGGGCTGGATGGTGTTCTACATCTGTATTCTCTGCACTGGATTTATAATGCGGTTCCGCTCAACCCGCTGGCATAATATCCAGCTGATAGAACATCATTTGTAAAAAGGTGGAACGCGAGTTCCGGGCGCGTTTAAACGTGCTTGGAGCTTTTCTAATGATTGAGAGCTTTTACTCTGAAATAAATCGGCGCGCTAAGATTTTCCGGCAGATCAATTGCAACGTCGTTGCCGGATCCGATAACAGGCAGTCCATAAGAATTCCAGACAGGATTAACAAGATTTGTACATGATTCAAGTTGATATACGGCATTTGATACAGACGAAAATTCAACCTTATGGTCTTTTGAGCGCAGCTTTTCTATACTCGAAACAGGCACTCTTTCAGGCCTTGAGTGAAGCGTATAAACCGACGTGTTGAGACTATATCCCCCACCAAAATAATCTCGTATATTAAGAACCGCTACGTATTGATTTTCGGCTTCAAAAATCGTTGCTGACTCTAAATCAGGAATGTGCGTTTGATGAATAGTTTTTCCGAAATCATCCGAAAAAATTAAATATTCACCTTGCCTTCCTGCTAAACGTTGTCCGTTAAATGTGATGTTTTCTAAATTTTCATGAGGTGCCAATTCCCATCCGCGACCAGGGGTATAAATTTTTGTTTTTGAGATAATAATATTATTATGAGCAACAGCTCCATTACAATTATCCGTTTGATTGGCAGGTATAGCGTCCCAATCAATCCCGTTTTTTAACCGAAATAAAAAATTTGTACGCGATAATCCGTAGTTATCCGATCGGCTTAAAGCAATGTAGGAATTTTCATCATCTTGAAACAAATGAACCGTATCAAACATGCTTATACTTTGCTGAAAGAGATTAGTCCACTCATTGCAAGTTTCATCATATTTTAATAGATGATGGTCAGTCGGTTGACCAGCCCATACCGTACCAGGTGGATATCCGCTACTTTTTAAAAAAAACAGGGTGTTATTAAATATATTGAGACTCGCCGGTCTATTGCCATAGCTAAAGGATGGAAGCATGCTTAAGCCTGTCCATGAGATTCCATCAGTTGAACATATAGAAAATGTATCATAAAGATAAATATTTCCCATTTGCGGGAACGTAGTTTTTTCAACGATTAGAATAAAACATCCATTTCGCAAAGACGCGATTTTAAGTACAGAGATATATGTTCCTCCCCAGAATGAGTTTGTCTCCATTGAAAATAAATCTTCAGGCAAAGGTATGTTTGAATACGTTGTCCAAGTGCTGAGATCGCTGCTTTTTATAACAGTCATACTTTTTGTTTCATTATTGAAATCTTGAATATATAAAAATTCGGTTCCATTAAATGCGATAGATGGTTGACCTTCCGGAAATGTATATTTGTGCTGCCACGTATCCGCACAGGAAATAGCTGCACCAATAAAGCACAAAATAAACGCCGTTTTCATAAGAACGAAACTTAAAGCAGGTTTTGATTTATAAAAGAAATATATCTTTAAAAAATCCGCATTCAGCGAATGCGGATTTTCCCGAACTGATAACTGTGAACCGATAACCCGGTCAGCCATTAATGGCTGATCGCAACTTTTTCGCCTTTGACCTGGCCGATGTCTTTAAGCAGTTGGCCGAACCATGGAACATCGATATCGAACGGTTTGCCGCCGGCAATGCGCGGAAATTCAATTGCGCGCAGTTCGTTATTTTTGTCTTCGTCTTCGCCAATGACTCCGCCGATTCGGGCGAGGGCGCAATCGACGGCTTTGTCTGCACAGCGTTTGATCAGTTCGAGATCGGCGTTGTTGGAAACAGCGGCACGGCTGTAATACCCCGACTTTTGAATCAGCACTTTTTCGGCGCCGAGCAGTTGGGCAAACTGTTTGCCGAACCATGCGCCGGGATTTACGGCATCAAGCTTAACGTGTCCGAACGCATCGCGCGGCACAGTTTCGCCGGCGGCTTCCATTTCTTTAATAATCTCTTCAACGCCGGCGCCTTCGGAGATGAAAATATTAACATTATCAATTTCATCCATTACTTTTTTCAGGCGTTTCGCTTCAGCCTGAATATCAATCGCCATTTCCGGCACGAACACACCATGCACATCCTGGCGTTCGCGGCTTAGACCGACCTGCGGTAGAAAGTCGAGCGCTTCGAGATTGTTATGATATACTTTAGCGGTGTATGCCGTCAGCCAGCCGCAGTTGCGTCCCATTACTTCATGGATGATGAGCATGCGCGGGTTGGCGTTATGCTCCGCCACCACGTTGGCAAAATATTTTGCGCCTTCTTCGGCTGCCGTCCACGCTCCAAGGCTCTGTTTAATAGGAAACACATCGTTATCAATCGTTTTCGGCAGTCCGACGACGGTGAGGTTATAATTATTTGCAGCAAGATAGGCGGCAAGGTCGGCAGCGGTGGTATTGGTGTCGTCGCCGCCGATGGTGTGCAGCACATCCACGCCGTCTTTGATAAGTTGTTTTGCTGCAACTTCGAGCGGATTTTCGCCAGACTTCACGAGACCGCGCTTTTCGCAATCTTTCACGTTCGTAAGTTTTACACGGCTGTTGCCGATCGGGCTGCCGCCATGTTTATAAAGCACATGTGCGTTTTTACGGATCTCGTTGTCCACTTCAATAAATTCTCCGAGCAGCAGGCCTTTATAGCCGCAGGTATAGCAGATGATTTTAACTTCCGGCGCTTTTTTCGTGTAGCCTTCAATCAGCGCGCCGATAGCGGATGAAAGACAGGGAGCGAGACCGCCGGCGGTGAGAATAGCAACTTTCTTAACTTCTTTCATGAAAACCTTTCGTTATGGATTTAAATTTAGCGGGACATGATGGGAATTTGCGCTACAAACTCAAGAAAAAACCCGTAAAAACTATATCGTTGCGATTGACATCGCCGGTGCCAGGGCGTTTAATCCGCGTTTTACTTCGCAGGAGGATTATCGCAAAAAAGTGAACGCCGCACCTGAGGAACCTGATTGCGGCGGCCCGGCGGTTCGGGCTGAATCCGGCGAGGGGACAGGGTACAGTAACCCGATGGAGAACAGAAATGAAGTATACAGGACCAAAGATTAAAAAGTCGCGCCGGCTCGGCGTGGCGCTCTCACCGAAAAGCGAAAAGTATCTCGAACGCCGCCCGCATCCGCCGGGACAGCACGGACCGTCACGCCGCCGCGCAAAACTGTCCGACTACGGCCGCCAGCTCATCGAAAAACAGCGTCTGCAATATCAGTATAACCTGAGCGAAAAACAGGTTCGTAAATATTATCACATCGCCACCCGCAAACCCGGCAACACCGCTGATACTATGCTGCAGCTCCTTGAAACCCGTCTCGACGCACTTGTGCTGCGCGCCGGATTTGCCCGTTCAATCTATCAGGCACGCCAGCTCGTCAGCCACGCGCACTTCCGCGTCAACGGGCAGAAGGTTAATGTGCCGTCCTATTCCGTGCGTATCGGCGACGTTATCACCGTGCGCGAAAAAAGCCGCGAACTGGATATCTTTCCGTCCGCTCAACAGATCGCCAGCACGCCGGAATACCTCACAGTGGACGATAAAAAACTGACCGCCACCCTCAGCCGTCTGCCCGAACACGGCGAAGTACCGGTACAGTGCGAAATCTCGCTCGTTGTCGAGTTCTACTCACGCTAAGAGATAATCATACTGCAAAAGCCCGCCATTTCCGGCGGGCTTTTTTGTGTTCCGCCGTTGAAATTTTTGACAAGACAACAGGATTTATACAGATAAAAATCGGTGTCAGAAACCGCAAAAATAAGATCCTGTTATCCTGTCTAAATATTCTGCATTTAAGTAGACGTTTTATTATTTCTTTTAACTGATAAGCAATAACTGCTAACTTTTTCCCATGCTCTTTCGCGAAATAGCCATAACCGTTCTGGATTTCGAAACCACCGGCGCGGTGCCGGGATTTGAAAGTGAACCGTGGCAGATTGGACTGGTTGTATTGCGTGCCGGTAAAATTGATCCGGCGTCGCTGTTCGAGACATTGATTTGCGTCGATGCCAACCGTCCGTTCAACGCCTATGCGCCGGGAAAACACCATGCCCTGCGCGACGAAATCGCCGCCGCGCCGCCGGCGTGTACCGTCTGGAAAAATATTGAGCCGCTGCTCGCCGGCCCGCTGGCGGCGCACAACGTTGCGGTGGAAAAAAAGTTTTTACGCAAAATGGCGCCGCTGCATCCGTTCGGGCCGTGGATCGATACATTAAAACTCGCGCGTCGCGCGTGGCCTAAAGCGCCGTCGCACAGGCTTAGTGATTTAATCACCGGATTAAATTTAAAACCGCGCATCCGGACATTCTGCCCGGACCATTCCGCGCACGATGCTCTTTACGACGCCGTCGCCTGTGCCGCACTGCTGGAGTTTTTGTTAAAGCAAAACGGCTGGGAACATCTTGAAATAATGTAGGTCAGGTATTTTGCCTGCCTGCGTTATTTTTCTGAAGCGGCAGAGGCGGTATTGTTGGTTCCGGTATCGCGTTTGTACCAGCCTTTACGCTGTCCCGGTTCGTCTTTTTCTTTTTCCGGCTCGTCGTTCGCAAATGAACTTTCCGACCAGCCGCGCGGCCATTGTGTATTTACCGAATCGCTTGAATCAAATCGACGCCGTGATTCTGCGTATACCTGTTCCGGATTAGTCATAACGTATGGTGTTAATAGGACAACCAATTCACTTCGATTATCTTTGTTGCTGCGTGAGCTGAACAGCCAGCCGAGCAGAGGGATGTCACCGAGAAGAGGGATTTTTGTGTTGCTTTTGCTCATTTCTTTGCGAATCAGTCCGCCGAGCATAACGGTTGCACGATCCTGAACAGCAACTGTTGCGCTGATTTCCCGCTTAGCAACAATAGGAACTTCGTTTTTATCGATCGTTACCTCCCCGGCAACATCATCGGCGGTTTGGGTTATTTCCATTACGACGAAACCTTTAGGGTTAATATTCGGCGTTACAGTTAAGGTAATACCGATATTCCGGTATTCATAGGTTGCACGGGCACTGTAACTGTCATTATAGCTGTTAATGGATGAAGAGATAACGGGACGTTCTTCGCCAATGGTTATTTTTGCTTCGGTATTGTCCGTGGTCATCACCACCGGTGTGGATAGAATGCGAGCATCGCTGTCTGTTTTTGCAGCATTAATAATCATACGTAAATCCAATGAAGGAATTATTCCGTAATAACTTAAAGAGCCTGCACTCATATATAAATTGGATGCCAGCCCGGAAGCATCAAACCCTGCTGTATGGGATGATGAATACTCAGTTGCCTCTTTGATCATGTTTGTAACAACAGTGGTTATTCCAGTGCCAGTTGATGATGATGTTGTCGTTGTTGTTTTTAGTGATTCCCCGCCATGATCATAAACCCATTGAACACCAGTTTGGAATGTATCACCGAGATTAATGCTTAAAATCACAGCTTCAATCATCACCTGCTCGAGCATGACATCGAGGCTGGCGACAACAACCTTCAGGGTGGCGATGTCGGATTTACGTCCCATTAAGAGCAGGGAGTTGGAACGCTCGTCAGAGAGAATTTTGGTGTCAGCAGAGAGGCGGCCGATCGCGTTTTGCGCTTCCGGTGAAACAGTGGTTCCGGTCGCGCGGGTGATGTTCGCGGCGACATCAGAGATCGCTTCGCGGCGTTCCTCCGGTGTTCTGGCAGCGCCGGGCGCTTTAGTTTTTTCAGTGACCTGTGCGGCACCGACAAATTCGTTCAGAATTCCGGCAATCTCTTTGGCCTTGGCATATTCAAGGTTGATGACCTCCACCGTCACGGTAGGATCGACTGGTACATCGAGCACTTTGATGATGCGATCAAAAAATTCGAAGTTGGCTTCTTTGGAAAAGACGATGAGGATGTTGGTGCGCTCGTCGGAAACAAATTTAACCTCGCCCTGAATCATCTCCTGCTCAATGACAACCGAACCGGATGGGGTGGATGCCGGAATTTCGGCGCGCGGCGCGCGGATAACTCCGGGCGGTGCAGCGGGGACAGCGACGGTGGAACCCTGCTGTTCGCTGGTTTTGGTTTTGGCGGCATCGACAAGCTCCTTGAGTTTACTGGCGACACTGCCCGCTTCAGCGTAGTTGAGCTGATAGATGCGCGGCTCGATGCGCTCAAGCGGCTGATCCACCATAGTGATGAGTTCTACAATTTTTGCAATGTTGACGGCGGTGTCGGTGACGAGCACGCTGTTGATGCGCTCAAGGTGCTGAATTTTTCCGTAGGCGTGAATAAGGTGCTGGATGAGCGGCTGTACATCCTGAAAAAGGACGTAGCGCAGCGGGATAACCTGCGACATCAGCACATCCGCAGGAACGTAGGTGTTGTCTTCCGGATCAAACGTGCGGATTTCCATACCTTCCTGCCGTGCGTTGGCAATGGGAACAACTTTTAGAAATTTGTCGCCCATCGGTACGAGCGCCACCCCGTTCATGGCGAGGACGGTTTCAATCGCCTGTTTGGCTTCGTCCTGCGTGAGATCGCGGCCTTTAAGGGTAATGCGTGCGCTGAGGTCGGCCTGTTTAAGGATCGTGCGGCCGGTCCATTCGCGGTACAGCTCAACCGCCTGATCGAGCGGTGCGTCTTCAAAGCTGAGCTGGATTTTCTGCTGCGAAAAAACCGGCAGTGCCGCAACGGTGAGCAGAGCGATGATTAAAGTTTTCAGTTTCATAATTTACCTCACGAAAAAGCTTTAAGGTCGAAGGTTTTAAAGTCAAAGGTCTTGAAATCGTTTTTCCAACGACCTGCGATTTTTAACTTTCTGACTTTTGACATTTTTAATTTTTCCCCCGCCGATATGCACAATCGATGATCATGGATCCGCGTAAAATACCTTCTCGCTGTGCGTCGGGCTGAGCATTGAGCTGGCGGACGTCATAGCGAATGCCCTGACTTTGCAAAGCAAATAAAAACTTTACGAGCGATTCAAGCGTGCCTTCCCAGTTGCAGCTTATGCCGAGATCGAACAGGGTACCGATCTGCTCTTCGCGATAGGGCTGTGTACGGACGAGGTCGAGCCGGTGTTCGTCGGCAATGCGTTTAATTTCTTTGAGCAGTTCGGCAGTGACGGAAACACGTTCGTCGTAGACCGGCATTTGCGCTTGCAGTTCGGTGAGCCGTTCTGTCCAGTTTTCCTGTTCAACCAGCAGGCGTTGATGGAATTCAATCTGCCGCTGCAGCCGTTCTTTTTCGGCGCCGAGCCGGCGCTGCACGGCGATTTTGGGTCCGCCGACCCAGTACATGATGCCGGTCAGCAGAATGGTGAATGTAGCGAGAAGCAGAACGCCTTCCCGCGTTGAAATATTAATTTTCGGTGCATTGATCATGGCTGTTCTCCTGTGATACCCGCCGCCGGCGGCAGATCGGCGGTGATGGAGAACGTGGAGACGCGCCGGTCTTTAACGAGCCGTGTGCTGACAGGCTGATCTTTTACGCCGGTAAAGAGTTCGGATTTTCCGAGGTTTTGAAAAAAATCGTAGACCGGCTCGGTGTTATCGCTCGCGCCGCGCAGGCTGACGGCCTCACCTTTTTTATAGGTGAACGATGCCAGCTCAACGCCGGCGGGCAGGATGACAGTAATTTCGCGCAGACATTCGAGTGCGGAGTGTGAACGGTCGGCAAATTTTTCGAGCGAAAGCATTTCTGCGCGTGCCGCCTGCGCGCGCAGCGCCGGTCCGGCGTATTGTTCGGCTTCATTTTCAATACGCCGGAATCCGGCGTTGCGAATTGAAAATATAATACCGGCGATCGCAATGATACCGAGCCAGAGTCCGAGCACCGCGGCGGTGACAACGGCGCCGATGCGCTGCATTTTGCGTTTACGCTGCAGATCGAGCCATTCCTGCGGAACGAGTTCAACGTGATGTGTCTCTTTATCCAGCGCGCGCCGCGCGATGCCCTCGGCAAGCGGCGTCAGATCGCTTAACGGCTGCGCCTGAACCGGCACACCGAGCCGCGCTTCCATTTTTTTTAACAGCGGCGCCGGCAGTTCGCCTTCGTGCCGGAACAGAATCTGATCGAGCGGGCGGCTGCCGTATTTTGTTTCGATGAAGAGCAGGGAATAGGCGAATTCTTCGACGAGTTCGTTTTGAATTTCTTCGTCTGCAAGATTACGGAACAGTGCGAGCGGGCGGACACAAACCGGCACACCGTCGTCCGTGATGACCAGGAAAAACTCAGTATGCTCAATCAAAATCATCAGCGCCCGCCCGCTGTGTGGTCGGATATCAGCAGCCAGGCTCCACCACGACAGCATTTCGGCGTCGACGCTTTTAATATACACATGATGCGCTTTGAACAGCTCGCCGAGTTCATCTACCGTTTTACGCGGCGCGGCCACAGCGAGGATGCGCGAGCTCTCTTCGGTCTGGTGAAATACTTCGAATGACACCGTCAACTGGTCCACTGGAAACGGTGAAATACTGTCAATCTGCAAGTCGACCATGCTTTGCAGTTCAGCGTCGTCGGTGGAAGGCAGGTCCAGTACATGCAGCAGCAGCTGCCCGGAGGAAAGGGCGACGGTAATTGTGCCGCAAAATTCATGCCGGATTTCCGGCAGAAGTTCTGCCGGAAACGCGGGGGCGTCGTCGCGTGCAAAAAAACTTTCCGGAACCGGTATCGAACCTTCCCTGATTTTTTCCACCGTTCCTTTACGGTTTTTTCGCAACACCACCCATTCGACCGCTTTGCCGGTGCAGTGAATGCCGGTCGAATATCTAAACGGATAGATCATTCAATTTTTTTTTCCTTCAAGCCAGAATAGCGGAGCGAGTTCCTTTTCGCCCAGCTTAAAGATGCAGGAGATGCTTTTTTCTACATCGGCAACTTTTCCAACAGAGGTGATGGAGACATATTCGGGCTTCATTGTGAATTTGGCGGGATCGAGACCGATGGCATCAAAATCCGCCTGTCCCAGTCCGTCATCCTCCGTATCGGCTTCGCCGTCCGGTCCAAGCCGGAGTTCCAGGATTGCTTCAATCATCTCCTCGTTGATTTCCATCGTATACAGCACATCGCGCACTGCACTGTTCGGATTCACCTTGCCGTCGCCCCATGTTGTAAGAAATTTTCCGATGCCGATAATCGGTGTTTCAGTTTTTTCGTCCGCCGGAGTGCCGTACAGAACTTCTTCGCTCCAGTGTTTAATCAGCAGCAGTTCGTCGACCATATCCACCGGCGCATTTTTACATTCGTAACCGCGCTCGCGGTAAAACGGATCATCCGATTCTGCGCCGTTCAGGCGGTGCAGCTCATTTTCATCCTGCCAGTCTTCGAGGCAGTCGATCATCTCATCCCAGCGCGTATTCGGAATGCCTGCCATTTCAAACATCATCTTCCAGTCGTCCGGCGACATTTTTTTGATATTCCGGCGGCTTTCTTCAAAATCGATGTGCAGAATCACCTCGCCGTCGCCGAGCGCTTCAGTGTATTTCACCGACACACCGTTCGCCACCTGAACGGCGGCGTTCAGCATCGGATCATCATAAATAATAATTTCACCCTGCGGCGGCTTTTCTTCTTCCTCGAACGACAGCATGGCTTTCGCCATTTCAATTCCGGCGAGCGCCAGCTGCTCCGCTTTAAACTGCTTACGCGCCGCCGCAATCAGCCGTGTTTCCAGCTGCATTTCAAACGCGAATGTTCCAACAATCAGAGAAACGATTAATAGAATCCACAGCGCCAGAATCAGTGCAGCGCCGGACCGGCGCTCGCGCCGGAAATTCGAAGCACGAATAACGAAGCACGAAACAAATTTTGAATTTTCAAATTTTTGAAATCCATTTCCTGTTTCTAAATTCGGATTTTTAATTTTTTTCATTATTTCGAATTTCGGAATTCGTGCTTCGAGTTTTTCAGCGCGGTGCATTAATTTTGTTCGTCACAATCGGACCGAGCGGAATTTCAATCATCCGTTTATATTGAACAGGGCGGCTGTAACGGTCCGGCGGATCGGCGTAGAGTGTGATCTCCACCAGACTTGGAATCGCATTCGTTTTTTCCCAGTTATCTGTCCAGCCCTCATCCTCTTCGCTTGTATTATCGTACACTACGCAGCGCAGACCCTTCATGGTGTCACTGATAAACCAGCTTTGTTTTTCAACTTCATCTTCGTTAGCGAGATACGGCCAGACCGTGACCAGCATGCCGTCCGCGCCGGAATCCGGATCGCGTCCGCCGCCGATTTCAATGCGGTGCAGGCCATAGCCGTACACTTCGCCCTCCGGAATAAATGCTGCAGAACCCGTCACCCAGCTGATAGTGTGTTCGCCGAGTCCCGATGAATTACGCTCCATCCGGAAACCGTATTTTTCCGGCGCAGTGTCAAAAAATGCCATCGACCGCAGTGCCGACGCAAGCCGGTCCATCACAAAATCACCGTAATGCATTTTGTCCAGCGCTTCCCGTCCGCTCGTCCACGCCCGCAGCGTCGTTGCAAAAATCTGCCAGGCAATGGTCACTGCAATCACCAGGATCACCATCGACATCATAATCTCAAGCAACGTAAATCCAGCGGCGGAACCTGATCTCCGAGCACGCTTAAACGCGCCCTGAGGTCGCGTTCCACCTTTTGATTGACGATTTTTTTTCATTCGAATTTCTATTGCCTCGTGCCTTTTGCCTAATGTCTTAATCTTCCTCCGGCGGAATAAAAACCCACGTCACAATCTCTTCATAGGCCGATTTACCGCGATCCGACCAAAGCACGCGCGTGCGAACGGTGAACAGCCCTTCACGGTCTTCAGTGTCCGCTCCTTCAATTTCGCGCTCCCAGCGGTATCCCGGCGCATCGTAAAACGAACCCGAATCACGTCCCTCTTCAATCATGCCGCGGGAGAGGGGATGTTCGGCGCTGATGTTTGCAATCAGCCGCTGCGCAGTGCTGTAATGCTTCGAGCGTCCGGCGACTTCTAAACAGCGCGCCGTCGCCAGCAGCAGTGCGCCGCCGCCGGTTCCCAGCAGGACTACCGCGAGCAGAACTTCAATCAGTGTCATACCTGATTTAAAACCCGAAGCACGAGTTCCGGAATTCGAAACAGATTGCCGCACCGCTGCTTTGCATTCGCAAAGTCTTTCTTCACTTCGTTCCGAATCAAAATTCGAAATTTTAAAAAATTGAAATCTGTTTTCTGTTTTTAATTTCAGATTTTTAATTTTCTTCATTTGTTTCGTGCTTCGATATTCGAATTTCAAATTTAATTTCTTACCGTGGTTTTGGCGGTGACGGGATTACAGATAATTTCGGAACGCTGGCCGCCGCCGGCGGAATAGATAATTTTGAATCCGTCGTTCATGCCGGACGGATAAAACCGCACACGCTTATCCTCGTCATGCCGGCGCCGGCGCGAGGTCGCTGTGGATTGTGCGGTATTCTGGAATAATTCAATGGTTACATGTTCCGGCAGTTTGCGCGTCAGTGTTTCGCCGGCACTGTTTTCGTTTGTGCCGCCGGCACACTTCATGCTGATCCGGCTTTCAGTGAACTCCAGTACGCATTCCGACTGTTTTAAAATCGACATGCTGCGCGCATAACGCGCCAGCCGGATCGTCGTCCGTTCCGCATCGCGCATCTGTAAGGAACTCAGTCCGCCGCGAAACGACGGAATCGCAACTCCGGCGGCCAGTCCAATGACAACGACAACCAGGATGATTTCGATTAGAGTGAAACCATGGCGAGAATCTGAAGGTCGAAGGTCGAAGGTCTTCATGGTTCTGATTTTTTGACTTTTGACATTCAGACCTTTCCCATCCATTAATCCCAGTTATTAAACTCTTTGCCCTTTGGCGATTTCGTTGAAAGGTCGAAACCCATGTTGTGCGAGCCGGGCGTGCTGTACTGATATTTGCTGCCCCACGGGTCGTTGAGTGCGCTTGGCGTGAGGATTGCCGGTTTGCCATCTTGGGATTTCGTCAGCTCATCGAGCGACGACGGATATTTAAAGTTCATCATATAATACTCGTTAATTCCGTTCTGCACCGTTTTCAATCCGGCAGCAGCCTTGGTTTCAAGTGCCGTATCCAGTTTGCCGGCGATGTTCGGAATAGCGATGGATGCAATGATGCCGATGATGACGACAACGAGCAGGATTTCAATGAGTGTGAATCCGCTGTTTTTGGCGAGTCTGCGTTTACTTCTTTTCATGATATTTCTCCTTTTTTCCGCGGTCACCGCCCGCGGATGCAATTTATGCTCCAAGACCTCCGGTCAGATTAAACACTGCGGATAATAAACTGACCGCAACGAATCCAACCATAATTGCGACACCTAAAATTAACAGCGGCTCCAGCACCGTTGTCAGCACTTTTATGCTCTGCTCAAGCTCTTCATCGTACCGGCGCGCAATATTATGCAGTGCGCCGGCGAGGTCGCCGGTTTCTTCGCCGACGGCGAGCATGTCCGTTAACAGTTCCGGAAATACTCGACTGGCGGCGAGCGGACCGGAAATACTCGAACCGTCTGTCACGCGTGTGCGCGCCGTGGCAATCTCATTGGAAAGCACCACATTGCCGACGGTGTCCTGTACAATGGCCAGCGCACGCAGAATCGGCACACCGTTTTTAATTAATGTTTCGAGCGTGCGTGCAAACTGCGCGAAGGCGTTGGCGCGGATAATCTGTTTCATCACCGGTATTTTCAACTGCCAGCCGTGCCACTTGTGTTTGCCGGCGGCGGTTTTCAACCAGCGGTTGAATGAAATTCCGGCAAGGATGAATGCGCCGAGAATGACGAGTCCGTATTTAATCAGCACATCACTGATCGCAATCATCAGGCGTGTGGATGCCGGCAGCGTTCCGCCGAGCTCTTCAAAAATTCCGGTGAAGACCGGAACCACGATGACCATCAGTCCGATCACCGCGCCGATGCCGATGGTCATTACGATCATGGGATAAATCATCGCGTTAATTACTTTGCTGCGCGCCGACAGCATACGCTCGTAATGAGTCACCAGACTTTCGAGCGAATCGGCGAGTGCGCCGGATGCTTCGCCGGCGCGCACCATACTGATGTAAAGCGGCGGAAAGGTTTCGGGATAAATTTTCAAAGCGTCGGAAAACGACGTTCCTTGAATGACCTCATCGCGCAGACGGCTGACGATCGCGGTGCGGGCGTTATCGCTGTGCCGTCTTGCCATCGTGTGCAGTGCGCGGCCAAGCGTCATACCGGATGAAAGCAGGTCAGCGACCTCCCTGGTGAAGTAGAGCGTTTCCCGCAGCTTCATTTTTGTGCGGCTGCGCCGCTCAAGCCTGAACCGTTTTTTCCCCGGCGCCGGGGTTGCTTTTTTAGCGGTACCGGACGCCGGTGTAATGGAAAGCGGTGTACAGCCGGTCTGCTGAATCATGCGTATGGCGTTCTGGCGGTCAGCGGCTTCCAGCGTTCCGTCGATCCGCCTGCCGGCGGCGTCTTTTGCAATATAGTTAAAGGCGGGCATAAAAAAGAGTTTGTATTTTCTTTCAGGTATGAGAAAAATATCCATTATAACCCTAAGTTTAAAGGAGTTTTTTATGCGTAGGTATTTTCTTTTTTTGGCAGTGATCGCCGGACTGCTTGCCGGTTGCGGAAAATTTTCTCAGCAAAAGGCGATCGCCATCGTTAATTCCGGCGCGGTGAATGCGGATGTGATTGAACAAATTCGCAGCTTTGTTGAAAAGGAATTAAAAGTGATTGTCCGCAGCACAGAGGATATGCAGCTCGCCTCTGCCGGAAATGTCGATGCCGCCATGACGCTCGCACAGAAAATCCGCGGGGAGGGCGATGTGATTTTTATTGCAGTTACCGCCATTCCGGAATCCGAAGATCATCTGACGGTAGATACTGAAACACGCACCGCGATTGTTAATGTTGAACCGCTGAAAACGGATGACGCACAGAAATTTGAACGCCGCATTGAACGGCAGGTTATGCGCGCAGCCGCGTTCGCAGTGGGTCTGGCTCCGACGCCGGACCCGTATTGCGTTACGCGCGACTACTCATCGCTCGAAGATCTCGACCGCATGGGACGCAATTTTTCACCGCCGTGGCAGGGGCGCTTCGCCGGTGAAGTTGAAAAACTCGGACTCACTGCGCCGGAAGCCGACGCATGCAAGGGCGGCGTTTGCCCGTTCAAAAAATAATTTTCATAACCCCCTAACCATAAGGAGAGAACAATGCCTGATTTTGGAAATCCTTTTGCCGGTCTGGCCAATGACCGTAAACTGACGGACGCTGAACTGATTCGCGCCATCCGTTTTATGATCTCTGCTGAATATGAAGCCATTCAACTTTATATGCAGCTTGTTGATTGCACCGACAATGAGCTGGCAAAAAAAGTGCTCATCGATATCGCCGACGAAGAACGCGTGCACGCCGGAGAATTTCTCCGTCTGCTGCAGGAGCTTGCGCCGGATGAAATGGAGTTTTACAGAGAAGGCGCCGAAGAAGTTGAAACCGAGTTCCTCGGCAAAACCGCCGGCCGGAATTCTGAAACCGGCGGTTCACTCGGAATCGGAAGTTTAAAATAGATTCATTCACCACAGAGTACACAGAGATTCAGAAGACCTTTACTCCGTGCCTCAGTGACCTCTGTGGTTAAAATAATTTTGCCCTTAATCATTTTGCTAAGAGAAAAGGAAAAATATCATGGACATGTTGAAAAGAAATCTTGCTCCGATTACCGATGCCGCCTGGGCGGAAATTGAAGCCGAAGCCCGCCGGCAGTTGACGCCGCGTCTTTCGGCGCGCCGGTTTGCCGATGTCGATGGACCGTTCGGCTGGGAATTCGCCGCCGTATCCACCGGACGGCTGAAAACATCCAAACAGAAAAATGTTATCACCGGAATTCATCAGGTTCTGCCGTTGATTGAACTGCGCGTGCCGTTCACCGTCAGTCAGGACGAAATGGATGCCATCGGGCGCGGCGTAAAAGATATTGATTTCGGCACATTGCGGGACGCAGCGATCGCCTATGCCGATTATGAAGAAAAATCTGTATTCTTCGGCAACAAAGCCGCCGGCATTACCGGAATTTATGAAGTCATTGAAGGCGCACCGGTGCCGCTTAAACTCGAAGCCGCAAATGTGCTTGAAGCCGTTACCGAAGCTAAACTCCGGCTGATTCTCGCCGGTGTTGAAGGCGAAGCCAACCTGGTTGTCAGCGATCGCGTCTGGAAATATCTTGCGCGCCGCACCTGCGGTACATCTCTTGAAAATATGCTGGAAAAAGAGATCGGCGGCAAAGTCATCCGCTCTGAACAGTGTAAAGGCGCGCTGCTGGTCTCCGCGCGCGGCGGTGATATTGAGCTGACCATCGGACAGGATATCTCTATCGGTTACGCCGGAACAGGTGAAAAGGGCATCGAGCTCTGCTTCGCCGGCAGCTTTACCTCCCGCGTTCTTTCGCCGGAAGCGTTTGTCGCGCTGGAAATAAAATAACCGGTCATAAATTTAGGGGCTGTAGTAGATAAGCTTGAATGCTAAGCTTGTCTAATGAAGATAACTCGTTGCAAGTTATTAAGAAAACAGCAGTTAAGACTGCTCGACTATTTTGTTCTGGAAGTGACAGCCCAACAGTGCAGCCCAGTTTTACCGCAAACTGCGTGAGGCAATTGCACATCACCTTGAGCAAAAAGAACATGAAGTGTTCGATGGAGCGGTTGAATTGGATGAGAGTTATTTCGGTGGTGTCCGCAAGGGTAAGCGCGGTCGAGGAGCTGCCGGCAAGGTCGCTGTCTTTGGCATCTTGAAACGCGGTGGCAAAGTCTACACCAAGATCGTGAATGACGCCAGTACCGAAACGCTGATGCCATTGATCTCCAGGAAAACAGCGCCAGACAGCCTGGTGTATACCGATTGCTATCGAAGCTGCAATGCCTTGGACGTGAGTGATTTCTACCATGAAAGGATCAATCACCCGGCGCTATTTGCGAAGGGCAAGAACCACATCAATGGCATTGAGAACTTTTGGAATCAGGCCAAGCATGTGCTGAGAAAATACAATAGGATTCCGAAAGAGTCGTTCCCGCTATTCCTCAGGGAATGCGGGTTCAGATTCAATTACGGAAGCCCTAAGCAACAATTGAAAACACTGAAGGAGCGGGCTGATATTTAGTGCTTATCTACTACAGCCCCTTTTTTTATAATCAGAGCATCTCCCGTTTACTTTGCCTTTATCGCATGGAGTAGAGTTGCCGTGCCTTTCAACAGCTTGCGCAGGCTCAAGCTTTTTTGAGTTTTGTCGGTTCAATTGACTATAAAAATGGGCAGGCTGGAATGCCCGCCCCACACGTTTCACGATGCAAAAGGACAGGCAGGAATGCCTGCTCCGCGTTTTAGCGGTACTCGCTGACACGAGCGCCCTGCTATGGTTGTGTCAATTTACTTAAAGGACTGGATAAAATAAAAAATTCCACAACTTATTGTCGGGCAGGGAATTAAGTGGTGGCGGGACCCGGAATCGAACCGGGGACACAGGGATTTTCAGTCCCTTGCTCTACCAACTGAGCTATCCCGCCGGAAAAAGAAACGCGCATCATACGAAAATGAGAATATGTGTCAACGGAAATCAACGCGAAGCACTGCTCATCCGTTTTGCCGTTAGGAAACTGAAACCGGAATGAAACAGTCCGGCTATGAGTGCGTTTCCTGTTTTACAAATTTTGCGATGAACATGCCGGAGCCGGGTCCGTCGTACGGCCAGAGCTGGAGCGTGCCGTTAGTTTGTTCCCCGGTGAGCGGATTGATAAACGGTGCAAGTGAAAACTCAGGATGATCTTTTAGAAAGCCGGCAACGACTTCGCCGGTTTCTGCGACGGTGAATGTGCAGACAGCGAAAACAAGAACACCGCCGGGTTTTACGCATTCTGCGGCACGGTCGAGCATGCGGAGCTGCAGATTACGTTTTTGTGCCGGATCGCGCAGATCGGAACGCCAGCGCGCATCGGGATTACGGTTCCAGGTTCCCCAGCCCGAACACGGCGCGTCAACAAGTACGCCGTCGAACAGGTGCGGCAGACATTCCTGTCTGCCGTTTTTGATCAGGCAGGAATGCCCGCCCCTCTCTCCGGCAAGATTATGCAGTTGTGTTCGAATATTTTTAATTCCGGCGGCGCGCGCGCGTTTTTTACACTCTTGCAGTGCGGACTGGCGGACGTCGGTTGATAACACTTTTCCGGCGCCGCCGATTTTATCGGCAAGCTGCAGTGATTTCCCGCCGGTACCGGCACAGGCGTCCCACCAGTCAGATCCGGATTCCGGCGCCGCAATTTCGACCACTGCCTGCGAATTGATATCCTGTACACTGTATTGTCCGCCGGCGCCGAGTGCCGCCAGCGAAACTCCGGCGTCGAGTGCAATGGCGTTGTGGAGCACCGGATGCTGCCGGAATTGTATTCCGGCGGCGGAAAGCACCGCTTCGAATTTTTCGGAGCGCAAACGCAGCCAGACCGGGGGGCGGCGCTGCAGCGATTCGTAAAAATCATGTTCACGTCCTGCCGGAATTGAAATGTGTTTTTCAAATCCGGCGGGGAACAGATCTGAATAATGCAGACGCGATGTCTCCGTCGCGTCTACTTTTACAAACGGCACAAGTGCCGGATGAATTTCAGCGCCGTCGAGCATACGGCTGAGCGCCGCTTTTTCAACGGGATTAGAAATTGTATCCATTTTGTTTGTCCAGCCGAGCCACCGGAAATATGAAAAAAAACATTCCGAAAGAAACCGGCGGTCGCGTGAGCCGAGTTCGCGCCGGCGCTTAAAGAACGCGGCGAGTACCCGGTCGGCCGGCTTTTGCTGTTCAATCACCTGCGGTACGAGTGTTTCGAGCAGTCCGTGCAAAATTTCGGCTTGCCGAAGATAGATTTTTTCGTTTGTTTGTTTCGCGTATTCCATGAACTTTATTGTTTCCGGCGGTATATTGTTCAGAATAGTATAATCATTTGTCTGCCGGGATGTAAAAACAGAATTGAGGAGGACAGCGATGGCGAAGGAGCTTGGATTTGTGATGATCACACCGCATTCAATACGCAAGTCGCGTACCGGCGGAATTATCGGACGGTTCAGCCGCATTGAAGGCCTGGATCTGGTCGCTGCACGCATGTTCGGCCCGGGTCATGACCTTGTGAACCGTTTCGCCGAACAGCTCCGCACAATGAAAGATATTGCACCGGACCGGCGCGATACCCTGGCGGATTATGTACTGCGCGCATTTGCACCGGACACGGAATCGGGACGCCCGCGCCGCGTGATGCTGCTGTTGTATGAAGGGGAGAACACGATTGAAAAAATTTACCGCGCCGCCGGCGGTTTGGCCGATGCACAGGAATCTGCCGACACCGTGCGCGGGACATACGGTGATTTTGTTCGCGGTCCGGATGGAAATCTCGTTTATTTTGAACCGGCGGTTTTGATTGCGCCAACCACAAACGCTGCGAAACAGATGCTTGCTCTGTGGCAGGAACACGCCGAAACCGACGGCGGGATCATCAATAATGCACACAGTCTGGCAAATGTGGATGCCCAGCGCACGCTGGTGATTATTAAGCCGGACAATTTCCGTTTTCCGAGCTCGCGTCCGGGAAATATTATCGATCTGTTTTCGCACTCCGGCCTGCGCATTATCGGTGCGCAGGTGCACCGCATGAGCATGGCGGAAGCCAAAGAATTTTATGGTCCGGTGCAGAGCGTGCTGCGCGAGAAACTGTGCGGCCATACCACTGATAAAGCGTGCCTGGCACTTGAAAAAGAATTCGGTTTTGTGATGCCGGCAGACGTGCGCAACGCACTGTCCGGCACACTCGGCCCCTATTGCGGCGATTATCAGTTTTATGAAATTATGCGCTTCATGACCGGAAAATGGCTGCCGGATGTGCCGGAAGATGAGATGAATTCTGCCGGAACAGTACGCTGTTTTATTCTGATTTATGCCGGTGATAATGCAGTAAATAAAATCCGCACAATTCTCGGTCCGACCGATCCGCGCAAAGCGCAGCCCGGCTCCGTCCGCAAAGAATACGGCAGCGATATCATGGTCAACGCCGCGCATGCGTCCGATTCTCCGGAAAACGCCAGACGTGAAATGGGCATTTTAAAGCCGGAACGCAACGGCTTAAAAAAATGGATTGACGCCTACTATGTGTAGTTTACTTTACCGCGGTTAAAAATTCCGGAGAAATACGCCGTATGTGGAGAGATATAGAAGCTGCATCTGAAGATGCCATTCTCGGATTAACTGAAGCGTTTAAAAAAGATTCGCGCGCTTTCAAAGTTAATCTGGGCGTCGGCGTCTACCAGGATTCCGCCGGCCGCACGCCGATCCTGTCATCGGTTCAGTCCGCCGAAAAAATAATTTTCGCAACCGAAATTACTAAAAATTATCTACCAATCGCCGGCGCCGCCGAATATGACTGCGCAGTTCAGCGATTAATTTTCGGTGCAGAGAACAGCCGCGCGGCCACCGTACACACACCCGGCGGCACCGGCGCACTGCGGCTCGCAGCGGAACTGCTCACGCGGTTTACCGGAAAAACCATCTGGGTCAGCACTCCGACCTGGGCAAACCATCATAATGTTTTTCAGTCCGCCGGTCTGACAGTAAAAGAATATCCATATTACAACCCGGATACCAAAGCGCTGGATGAAAATGGGTTTTTTGCCGCACTCGAGAAAATATCTGCCGGAGATTCTGTTCTGCTGCACGCGTGCTGTCATAATCCGACCGGCGTTGATTTAACACCGGCACAGTGGGATCGCGTTGCCGGAATCGCAAAGGCAAACGGCTGGACGCCATTGATTGATTTTGCCTATCAGGGCTTTGGCGACGGACTGGAAGCCGACCGTATCGGTGTTGAAAAGCTGCTCGCTGCCGGCATTGAGCTGCTTGTTGCGAGTTCCTTTTCGAAAAACTTCGGGCTCTACCGCGACCGCGTCGGCGCATTGACCGCCGTTGCAACGGCGCCGGCGGACGCTGAAATTGCGTTAAGCTATATGAAAGCGCAGGCGCGCGTACTCTATTCCAATCCGCCGGCACACGGCGGCATGATTGTTTCCACGATCATGGGCAGCCCGGAATTTACAAAATTGTGGCGCGCCGAACTGGACGGTATGCGCTGCCGGATGGCGGAAGCCCGTGCAACGCTGGCCGCCGGACTGCAGGAGCGCGGTGTAAAAATGGACTGTTCGTTCATGACGCGCCAGAAAGGAATGTTTTCGTTCAGCGGATTGAATAAAAAGCAGGTCGAGTTTCTGCGCGAAGAAAAAGCAATTTACATTGTCGGTTCCGGTCGCATCAACGTCGCCGGCCTCACGCCGGCAAATATCAGTTATGTTTGCGACGCTGTTGCCGAAGCATTTGCGATGTAAATAAAACAGCCGCATGTATGTATTGCCGCAGACGCGTTTCACCATACTGACTGTTTTTGACCGGAAATAACTTATTTCAAAATCCGGCGGTTTGATATGGTAAAGTAAATCAGAAACCTGTCTAATATCCGGTTTATTGGAATTCGTTTCCATCCGGCAAGCGCCGGAATTTTTAGCAACAGAATTAAAATTATGTCTCTACTCAGCAAAATCGGTTCTTTTTTAAAACGAAACACTACTATTACGCCGGCGGAGGATACACCGCGTCCGGTTCGTAAATCCGGTCTGAAAACCGGTAAAGTAAAATCGGCCAAACAAACCCCGCAAACCTGGGCGCCCGGCAAAAATAAAAAACCCGGGGCACCGGTCAAACGCAGACCGGCGCGCAAACCGTGGGATCCGGCATCGTTCAACGTACCGCCGGAAGAGGGCCGAACCCGGTTTCAGGATTTGAATCTGCCGAACGAACTTCTGCACGCGATTGCTGATCTGGGTTTTAAATACTGCACGCCGATTCAGGCGGAAATCCTGCCGCTTACACTCGCCGGTAAAGATATGGCCGGTAAAGCACAGACCGGCACCGGTAAAACCGCTGCATTTCTGCTCGGTATTTTCACGCATTTTATCAAAAATCCGCAGGGTGCACCAAAGCCCGGTACGCCGCGCGCACTCATTCTGGCTCCGACGCGCGAACTGGCTACACAAATTCGTGACGATGCACTGGAGCTGAGCAAATATACTCCGTTCAAAACCGTCGCCATCTACGGCGGCATTGATTATGCCAAACAGCGCCGGCTGCTTGAAGCGCCGGTCGATATCATCGTCGCCACACCGGGACGATTGATCGACTTTTCCAGTCAGGGCGCACTGAATCTGCGCGGCGTTGAAATTCTGGTTATTGACGAAGCCGACCGCATGCTCGATATGGGCTTCATTCCCGATGTGCGCCGGATTATTTATAAAACGCCGGCGAAAGAAAAACGGCAGACGCTGCTCTTCAGCGCCACGCTGGATGATGAGGTCATGCGGCTGGCATCTGCGTGGATGGTTAATCCCGGTAAAATTGAAATTGAGCCGGACAATACCGCCGCCGTTACCGTTGACCAACGCGTTTACATTGTCACCGATAATCAGAAATTCGCTTTGCTGTATAACATCCTTAAAAATGAGATCGTCGACAATAATTCCGTACTGATTTTTACCAACCGGCGCGATCAGGCCGAAGCGCTTTCCGATCAGCTGTACCGTTACGGCTTCGACTGCGAAATGCTTACCGGCGCCGTGGCGCAAAACCGGCGTCAGTATATCCTGTCCGATTTTAAAGAGGGGAAAATCAAAATTCTTGTCGCCACCGATGTTGCCGGTCGCGGGATTCATGTTGACGCCCTCACGCACGTTATCAACTTTAATATTCCAAAACAGCCCGACGATTATGTCCATCGTATCGGCCGTACCGGCCGCGCCGGTAAAGAAGGCAACTCTGTAACATTCGCCTGCGAGATGGAATCCTTCGAACTGCCGGCGATTGAAGAGCTTCTCGGACACCATCTTTCCTGTATCATGCCTGAGCCTGCTCAGCTTGAACTGCCCGAACCCGTGCGCGGCCCGCGCATCCGGCGTTCTCAAAAGCCGCAACCCGGACGCCGTTCCGGCACCCGTCCGCCCCGGCGGCGCCATTAAATCACCGCAAATTTTTTCTTTGGGATATGAGTATGAGCAGACAGGAATGTCTGCTCCACGCTTGAACTGGCATGCTCTTTACAAAGCGCCGGCGATGAGGTCACCGACTTCGGAGGTTGAATAGCCCATCCGTCCGGCGGCGAGACTTTTCAGTTTGTTCGCTGTCACGTCGGCGACCTGAGCTTCAATCGCGTTCGCGGCGTCGTTTTCGCCGAGTTCGCGCAGCATCATTGCACCGGCGCAAATTGCAGCGAGCGGATTGATGACGTTCTGTCCGGTGTATTTCGGCGCGGAACCGCCGATCGGCTCAAACATACTGACGCCTTCCGGATTAATATTTCCGCCGGCGGCAATTCCCATGCCGCCCTGCGTCATGGCGCCGAGGTCGGTGATGATGTCGCCGAACATATTGCCGGTAACGAGCACGTCAAACCATTCTGGATTTTTCACCATCCACATGACGGTGGCATCGACGTGATAATAGTCGCGTCGAATATCGGCGTAATCGGCTTTACCGACTTCGTGGAATGCGCGCTCCCACAAATCAAACACATACGTCAGCACGTTGGTTTTGCCGACGAGGCCGAGCGTATTAACATCTGACAGCCCACGCGATTTTTTACCGTTTTTCTTCGCATACTCGAACGCGTAACGGATGCAGCGCTCAACCTGCTGACGGTTGTAGACCATCGACTGAATGGCAACCTCGTCCGGCGTGCCTTTTTGAGAAATACCGCCGATGCCGGTATAAATGCCGCCGGTGTTTTCGCGCACGATCACATAGTCGATATCCTGCGGGCCTTTGTCTTTAACCGGTGTTTCAACGCCGGGAAACAGCTTGACCGGGCGCAGATTAATGTACTGGTCGAGCTCAAAGCGGAGTTTCAGCAGAATGCCTTTTTCAAGAATACCCGGTTTGACGTCCGGATGGCCGATGGCACCGAGAAAGATCGAATCGTATTTACGCAGTTCATCCGCCGCATTTTCCGGCAGTACTTCACCGGTGCGCAGATATCGTTCACCGCCGTAATCAAACTCCTCAAAATTCATTTTGAAGCCGAACTTATCCGCTGCGGCCTGCAAAACTTTTACACCTTCGCGCGCCACCTCCGGACCGGTGCCGTCGCCGCCGATTACTGCAATATGATAACTCTTTGCCATGAGACACTCCTTTTCAAAAATAAGCTCTGCAGTGTATCTGATTTCCCGCCGCCGTAAACCGGTTTCTCATGAAGCGGGCGTTTTTTTCACCGGCTTGCCGGAGAAGCGTTCTGATTATTACAGCGGCGGGAGCAGCTGAAATCAGTTTTTCAACGCGGTCACGGATTATTTCCGGCGCAGCTGCAGCACAAAATTGCGCAATACCTCCCGCATGCGCGGCATCGCTTTTGCCGCTGTTTTTTCAATATCGGAATGCGACAGCTTTTTCTCGCGGATACCTGCCGCCCAGTTACAAATGCAGCTCAGTCCGGCAACCCGCATTCCGAGCGCGGACGCCAGCTGCGCTTCCGGAACGGTGGACATACCGACCATATCGGCGCCGAGTACGCGGTACGCGTAGATTTCCGCCGGTGTTTCAAACATCGGCCCGGCTGTCATTACATACGTTCCGCACGATTCCACGCCGGCTTTCATCAGTGAACGCCGCAACGGCGGATGATACACCGTTGTCTGATCCGGAAACCGCTCGCCGAATACGGGATCGTGCGGTCCGATCAACGGATTTCCGGCGACAAAACTAATGTGGTCTTCAATCGCTACCAGCGTTCCGGGCTTGAGATATTCACGGATTCCGCCGGCGGCATTCGTTAGCAGTACACGTTTGATGCCGAACTGTTTCATAATCCAGACCGGCAGCACCACCGGCACCCAGCCGGCGCCTTCATAATAATGACGGCGCCCTTGAAAAATAAAAACTTCACGTTCCCGGAACTCGGCGCGAATCAGATTCCCCGTATGACCGGTTACGCCGGTTAACCCGAGATGCGGAATTTTTCCGTACGGAATATGATCCTTAATCCGGAAATCCTTAATCGTCCCGCCCCAGCCTGAACCGAGTACAATTCCGGCGCGCGGTTTGGCATCCGGCCAGATTTTTTTCACCGCGTGAGCCGCTTCTTCCAGTTGTATTTTATCTTTTGAGTTCATGCAGAGAGATTATAAACAAAATACCAATCAAATCACCCCAAAAATCACCGGGGAATTTTTATAATGTTTCCAATAAGGCCGCCGTAATGCCAGGACCGTAACGATTATGTCCGGTAAGCAGCGCGGACAATTATTTGTCCGTCAGAGCAACAATGCCGGGCAGTGCTTTGCCTTCCATGAATTCGAGCGATGCACCGCCGCCGGTGGAGACATGACTCATTTTATTGGCGAGACCGGATTTGTTCACCGCCGCAACACTGTCGCCGCCGCCGATAATGCTGATGCTGCCGGAGTCGGCCACTGCCCGGCAGACTGCAAATGTGCCTTTAGCAAACGGTTCCATTTCAAAGCAGCCCATCGGACCGTTCCAGACAACGGTTTTGGCGCCCAAAATTTCGGCGCTGTACTGCGCGATGGTTTTTGGGCCGATATCGAGCGCCATCCAGCCGTCATCAATGTTTTCGCCGACAATTCTGGTGTTCGCCGCAGCGTCAAATTTATCTGCTTCAACATTATCGACCGGCAGCATCAGTTTCACGCCTTTAGCTTCGGCCCGTTGCAGGATCTCTTTCGCCATTTCAACGCGGTCTTCTTCAACGAGCGAATTGCCGACGTTAAACCCTTTGGCTTTGTAGAAAGTGTACGCCATGCCGCCGCCGATCAAAATTGCATCGCACTTGTCCAACAGATTCGTGACCACATCAATCTTACCGGAAATTTTTGCACCGCCGATAATGGCTACAAACGGACGCTGCGGATTTTCGAGCGCTTTGCCGAGATATTCAATTTCCTTTTCGAGCAGAAAACCGGCGGCGTTCTGTTTGAAATATTTGGTGACCACCGCCATAGATGCGTGTGCACGGTGCGCGGTGCCGAATGCGTCGTCCACATAAACATCGCCGTAGCCGGCGAGTTCTTTAGCAAATGCGTCCTGTTTTACTTTCATATCCGCTTTGGCAGCAGCTTTTTCTGCATCCGTTGCGCCGTCGGCGAGTTTTACCTTACCCTCTTCTTCCGGATAAAAGCGGAGATTTTCAAGCACAATGATTTCACTGGGCTTTACGGCATCCACCAGTGCTTTAACCTCCGGGCCGACCACATCCGGCGCCAGTGTTACGTTGGCATTTACCAGTTCGGCGAGACGGTCTGCCGCCGGCTTTAATGAAAACTCAGGATTTTTCTGACCTTTCGGACGTCCGCAGTGACTCATCAGCACCAGCGAGCCGCCGTTATCGAGCACATAGTTAATTGACGGCAGCGCCGCCGTAATGCGCGTATCGTCCGTCACCCGGCCGTCTTTCACCGGCACATTAAAATCGACACGCATCAGCACGCGTTTACCTTTCACATCCAGATCTTTCAGCATCAGCTTATTCATTGCGGCTCCTTTCCAGAGTTAAATTGATGCCGGACTATAAAGAATGCGGTTCGGCACGAACAAGCCCAGACTGATAAAAAGGCATTATTAAATGCATATCCCGGCGCCGGTAGATTTTTTTCCGTTTTATTTTTTTGACTCCGGTGGTACCGCCGTTCAGAAAAACCGGCGGCAATTCCGGTGCGGCAGAATTCCTTTCAAACAATTTTATTTAAATCGATGAGCGAGGGTGTTAAACAAAATACTGAATGAATATCGCGATCGTGGTGTAAATATTAGTGTTATGGGAAAGTTATGATTAAAACAGGTCTTTGTTCGATTACATTCCGGCAGCTTGCTGCCGAACAGATTATTGATTTAGTGAAACAGGCCGGGCTTGATGCGATTGAGTGGGGCGGTGATATACATGTGCCGCCGGGAAATATTGCCACTGCCGAACAGGTCGGACAAATGACGCGCGATGCCGGGCTGGCTGTTTCTTCTTACGGCTCTTATTACAAAATTCTGGACGGGCAGGGCGGTGCACAGGATTTTGCGCCGGTGCTTGAAAGCGCGGTGGCGTTAAAGACCGATCTGATTCGTATCTGGGCGGGAAGCCTGCCGCCGGAAAAAACAGATGCAGCCTGTCGCCGGAAACTGATTGGTGAATGTCTGAAAGCGGCCGATGCGGCGGCGCAGGCAAATGTGCGGCTGGCGTTTGAGTTCCATAATAACACACTGACCCAAACCAATGAGTCTGCTGAGCAGCTGCTTCAGGATATCAACCATCCGGCGGTGTGTATCTATTGGCAGCCAATCTACTGGGGACCGGATATGCAATACCGGCTGCAGGGGCTGCATGCGCTGAAAGACAGCATTGCTAATCTGCATGTATTTTACTGGCTGTATGATTCAATGAAAGAAAGCTGGAACAACAGGGTCGACCGCCGGCCGTTGAACGAAGGCGCTGCAGACTGGAAAGAATATTTTTCTATTCTGTTTCCCAGCGGGGATCATTATGCACTACTTGAATTTGTGCGTCATGATGATCCGGTGCAGTTTCTCAAAGACGCAGAAGTTTTGCGGAGCTGGGTAAAATAAAGTATATTTTGTTTAAGGGAATTTTCGGCAGCTATAAATTTAACGTAGTCAGTATTCATTAAAAGATAACGAGGAAAAAAAGTGAGATGGAGGATGGATGCCGGTCCCGGCAGATGTAGAAGGCGAAATTACTCTTCATCCACGTAAAAAACTCCGGTGTATTTTCTTCTCTCCCTGCTTAATTTCTTATCCGTTGATATCTGCGCTATCGGCAGGTTAAATTAATGAATACAAGTCAGATTAATTTCATATTAATCATTCATTCTCGCCGCCTGTTGTAAGGCGGCGTCGGCAATAACCAGAGCGGCCATCGCTTCTACCACCGGAACGGCACGCGGGACCACACACGGATCATGCCGGCCTTTTATTTTGAGGATTACCGGGCAACCTTCAAGCGAAACACTTTCCTGCGGACGCGCAATGGTTGCCACCGGTTTGAATGCAATGCGAAAGACAACCGGTTCGCCGTTAGAAATTCCTCCTTGGATGCCGCCGCTGAAATTGGTTTTAGTTCCCATATGCCCGTTTTTTATTACAAACAAATCATTATGTTCTGATCCATGCATCGCCGCGCCGGAAAAACCGGAGCCGATCTCAAACCCTTTTACCGCCGGAATCGACAACATAGCCTGCGCGAGTTTTGCATCCAGTTTATCAAATACCGGTTCGCCAAACCCAGCGGGAAGTCCACGGCAGATACAAGTGATAATCCCGCCGACCGAGTCGAGCATTGTTTTCGCCGCCTCAATTTCATCCACCATTTTGCCGGCGGCAGCGAAATCCGGACAGCGGACATTATTCACATCCACCATTCTGCGCGTCAGCGTGTTTACATCCACTTCCGGTGCCGGAATTTTTCCGACAGCGCTGACGTATGCAACGATTGATAGATCTTTGAAATTCATTTGCAGCCATTTTTCTGCGACCGCACCGGCGGCAACGCGCCCCACCGTTTCGCGCGCGCTGGCACGTCCACCGCCGCTGCGGGAAATCGCACCGTATTTTGCAAAATAGGTGAAATCGGCATGCGATGGACGCGGTGTAAATTCAATGGTTTCATAATCTGCCGGGCGTTGATCGGTGTTATTCACGCACAGCATGATCGGCGTTCCCAGCGTTTTGCCGTTTTCTGTACCGGAAAGGATTGTTACCCGGTCTTTTTCATTCCGCTGCGTTGTCAACATACTCTGTCCCGGCCGCCGCCGGTTGAGCTGCGGTTGAATATCCATTTCTGTCAGCGGCATATTGGCCGGACAGCCGTCAATAATTGCGCCGACAGCCTTGCCGTGCGATTCGCCAAATGTGGTTACCTTAAAAAGAGTTCCGAAACTACTGCTCATGACTCCGGTTTATATATGGAAAAGAGGGAATATAAAAGAACGGAATGAAACGAAGCGGCTGAATATAACACTGTCCGGCAAATCATTTCAAAACTCCAGCCGGACACTTGCTTTTACAATTCACCTCGATTTTCTGCCAATAAATCTTCAGGAAACGTCACTTGACCTGTGGCGGGGGTTGCAGTAACATGTACGGTCACAGTTGGTCTCTGGTTAGAGAGTGGGTTTCCAGCCCGCTCTTTTTTTGACTGGAAGCCGGATGAGCAGTTTTTTGAAATCGGGAGAGAATGATGAACAACGAACTGAATGCCGTTGTAGAGTATATGGAGCGCGAGCGCGGAGTGGATCGCGAGACAATCATCGAAGCGATCGAATCCGCATTGCAGAATGTTGCGAACAAAAATCTCTCTGATGCCGAAAGCCTTTGCGTCCGGATCGATCGTAACACTCTTGATATTAAAGCTTTTGCAAGCAAAAAAGTCGTTATTGCTGTTGACGACCGGTATAACGAAGTCAGTCTGGCAGAAGCACGCCGCATCGACCCGAATGCCCAGCTTGATGAAATGATTGAGGTTGAATCGACTCCGCGCAATTTCGGACGCATCGCCGCGCAGACAGCGAAACAGACCATCCTGCAGCGGATCCGTCAGGCGGAAAAATCCCGTATCTTCGACGATTATAAAGATCGCGTCGGTGAAATCGTCACTGGAACTGTCCGGCGGTTTGAGCGCAGCAATGTAATTGTTGATTTGGATCACGGCGCCGAAGGCGTAATGCCTTCCAAAGAGCGCGTTCCGACAGAAGAATATGAAGTCGGCGAGCGGATTCGTGCCTATATTCTTTCCATCAAGGAACGTGAATCCGGTCCGGAGATTGTGCTTTCCCGCGCGCATCCCGATTTTGTCCGCCGGCTGTTTGAACTGGAGGTTTCTGAAATCGCAGACGGTACAATGGAAATTCGCGGTATCTCGCGTGAAGCCGGCTATCGCAGTAAAGTTGCGGTGGTTTCGCATGACGAACGGGTTGACCCCGTCGGCGCCTGCGTTGGTGTGCGCGGTATGCGTGTAAAAAATATTGTGCGCGAACTGAACGGTGAAAAAATTGATATTGTCCGCTGGAGCGATGACATAAAAACGCTGGTGATCAATGCGTTAGCGCCGGCAAAACTGAAAACAGTTGAAATAGATGAGCCGACGCACTCCGTCACTGTCACGGTCGATGCAGATCAGCTTTCGCTTGCCATCGGAAAACGTGGACAAAACGCCCGCCTAACCTCAAAGCTGATCGGCTGGCGTGTTGACATTCATAAAGACGAAGAGGATATGAATTTTGAGGAACGCGTTGCGGCGGCGGTTTCCGGCCTGGCCGCGATTGAAGGCATCGGTGAAGAATGGGCGGAGAAACTGGTTTACGCCGGATTCCTGACCATTGAAGGTATCCTGGCTGCCGAGCTTTCCGACCTCGAAGAAATCGAAGGAATTACTTCTGAACAGGCGCAGGCTTTCTGGAGCGCTGCGGAAAAAGCCTATACGGCCAAACACGGTGAAATTACAGAATGAAAGTTCATGACCTTGCTGCGGACCTCGACGTAAGCGTTGAGGAACTGCTTGAAATTTTAAGCGACGTCGAAATTCAAGCCGACAACAGCGACAGTATTCTTTCCACGAAAGAAGTTGCCGTTGTCTGTGATGAGCTCGGCTTTGCATCCATCGAAGAAGCGCGCGCGGCAACTGCTGCTAAAAAAGCGCCGGAAGAAAAACCGGTTGCAGTCGCTACGGCCGCGCCGGAACCCGAAACTGAACCGGTAACAGAAGAAAAAGCACCGGAACCTGCGCCGGCGGAAGACACGCCGGCAGGCCCCGAGGAGCTCTCAACGGAAATTATTTTTCCGAAACCGCAGGTCGCTGTAAAAGAACTGGCAGAAAAACTCGGAATGAAGCCGAATCAGCTGATCGCCGAGTTGATGCGAATGAATATTTTTGCGTCGATCAATCAGGATATAGATATCAAAATCGCCGAAAAAATTGGCGAAAAGCGTGGCTTTACAGTTGAACACAGGAAAAAAGAGAAAGCGCCCGTTCAACCGGCGGAAACTGCTGCGTCAAAGAAAAAAACCGCGCCGGCACCGGGAGAAAGAGACCGTCCGGAAGATTTAGAAATTCGTCCGCCGATTGTCACCTTCATGGGACACGTCGACCACGGAAAAACATCTTTGATTGATCGCATCCGCAATACAAAAGTTGTCACCGGCGAATCCGGTGGCATTACCCAGCACATCGGTGCATATACCGTTGATATGGATGCGCGGCAGATTACGATTCTCGACACGCCCGGTCATGCAGCATTCACTGCCATGCGCGCGCGCGGTGCAAATCTGACGGATATCGCCATCCTTGTGGTTGCATCCGACGACGGCGTTATGCCGCAGACCATCGAAGCCATCAAACACGCAAAAGCCGCCGGTGTTTGTATTATTGTAGCGATGAATAAAATGGATCTGCCGGCTGCAAATCCGGATCGTATTAAACAGCAGTTGAACGAAAACGGAATTATGGTGGAAGATTGGGGCGGCAGTGTCGGCTGCGTACCGGTCAGTGCTGCCACCGGTGATGGAATCGACGGACTGCTTGAGCGCATCATTCTGGAAGCAGAAATGCTCGAGCTTAAAGCCAATCCGCGTAAAACCGCGGCGGGTTATGTCATCGAAGCGCAAATGGAGCCCGGCATGGGACCGACCGCCACACTGCTTGTGCGCGACGGTACACTGAAAGTCGGTGACAACGTTATTTGCGGCGCCTACTGGGGGCGTATCAAAGCGCTGATCAATGATCAGGGTAATAAAGTACGTACCGCCGGTCCATCGTACGCCGTAAAATGTCTTGGCTTAACCGGCGTGCCGAACGCCGGTGATGAATTTTCCGTTTGCGTTTCTGATAAGGAAGCTAAAGAACTTTCTGAAACCATGCTCTCGGAAATCAAAGCCAATGATCTGAATCAGTCTGCTGTACGCAATAAACTTTCACTCGATGATTTGTTCAATCAGGCCGGTATGGGCGAGATTAAAGAACTGCCGCTCATTATTAAATGCGATGTCCAGGGTTCGGTTGAAGCAATTGAACACTCACTTGGAAGCATTAAAAGTGATAAAGTGAAACTGAAAATTCTTGTTGCCGACGTTGGCAATATCACGATCAACGACGTCATGCTTGCAAGCGCCTCCAACGCCATTATTCTCGGTTTTCACGTTGCCAAAGAAAACGGCATTACTGCTGCCTCAAAACGCGAAAACGTTGAAATCCGTCTTTACAGCATCATCTATGAACTGCTCGAAGAAGTTGAAGCGGCGATGAGTGGACTGCTCGAACCCGAACTGCGCGAAACGTGGCTCGGCAAAGCTGAGATCCGGCAGGTTTTCGAAATGGGTAAACGCAATAAAATCGCCGGCTGTATGGTGGTTGAAGGCAAAATTACGGCGCGCGCCAGTATTCGCATTAAACGCGGCAGCGATGTTATGTATAAAGGAACCATCGGATCACTTAAACGCTTCCAGAATGATGCTGCCGAAGTGCGCGACGGACAGGAATGCGGAATCCGCCCTGATAACTTCACCGACTTTGAAGAAGGTGATATCATCGAAGCCTATACCGTCGAAAAAATTGCGCAGAAACTGTGACTAATACACTTTACCTTAAAAGTGGTTTTTCTTTCGTGACAGAATAGGCGGCACATTTTTTCTGTTTCACATTGATGCTCCTTCTGTCGATTTTAGTGATTTTGTCGGGTGCTGATTTGACATTCATAAAGAGCTTAGAAAGCAGGATTTCGGGTGCCGTTACAATTCAGTACAGTGAGTGTACAAACGTACTGTTTTGCTCTTTGCGATTATCTGGGAGATGGAAATGCCTTGCAACGGGCCTTGAACGCAACGCTCTACTGATCGGTTAACCGAGTCTTTGGGATGATGGTGACACTCCTCGGTATTTACGATAAAGCCGGGAAAAATACAGCGGATCGGTAAATCCCATCTGCTCAGCTATTTCCTTGATCGGAATTTGCGGAAAAATTTTAAGTAAACGATCTGCTTCATTGAGCTTGCATTCGATTTGGAATTGACGAAATCCCTTCCCGGTAAGTGTCTTGAAAAGCTGGAAAAGACTGGATGGACTTCGCCCGATAGATGTGGCTGCTTCTTGAATGGTTAATGTTTCTGCCGGATTATTCTGAATTCGATCAATCAACGGTTGGATTAAATCAAAATCTTTCATAGTAATTAGATAATGGGTAATTATATAGTCCGCCATTAACTGAAGTATCTGGAGTATACTGTCGGCTTGTTGTTGTGAATAAATCGGTGTTTTTTCGTAATACTGCTGTAATCTGCGATAAAAGCCAGGTGATTTCGGATTCCAATCCTTTGAAATTGAAAAAGTGTTTTTCCCTAATATCCGGAACTGTCCAATCATAATAAAGCCAATAGTCCGGTCGCCTAGTGTTACCGGCAAAATAGCTTCTGTCAGTTGACCATGACAGGTATAACAGATACATTTATTCTGCAGTAAAACTTGTTTAAACATTTTGCGATTCTGGGCATCGCATTGTCCCTCCGAAGCAGTCCAAAGCAGTTGACAATATTTACTGGATGGGCAGTCAAGTCCGGCGCAAACGACTTCTCCATCCAGTGAATAAAATGTGGTTCGGAAATGAAGTAATGACGAAAAATGTCCAAGCAACTGTCTGGCCTTGGGTTGCAACAAATATTCAATCTGAAATGAAGATGTTTTCATTTGATTATGCATTAAATTAATACAATGACATAATTTTGTCCATATTTATTATCAATCAGTCTATTTACGGAATAACACTGCTGTGATTTAGTTTATGTCAGAACAATCGACTTAGGAGTCTGTTAATCTCTTAATCGGGTGATTATGAGAAACTGGACGGTCGAAAAACAGAAACAGGAGGTATATGATGAGAAAAAGAGGGTTAATCGTTCTATTGGCACTGCTGACAAAATTTGCAGGTGCATCAATTATCTATCAGGATGACTTCAGCGGGTCACGTGATGATCGTCTGCATGGTGCAGCGCCGGATGTCCGTCCGGGCAGTGAGGTCTGGGCTACAGATAACAGGAACTTTGATTACAGCTGGAAAGCGGATGGGTGGGTTAACGCAAGTAATGCTACAGCAAACAGTTCCGCCGCGCTTCCTTTTACATTGGAATCTGGCATGATTTATCAATTAACAGCCGAGTTTACAATGGGAGCAATCGATACCGCAAACACTGCATGGTGCGGCATTTCTTTTTGCACACGCGGTGATGAACTGGAATATGCGCCGGACAGAAATAGTTTTTTACGGTTTTATGCTCAGCTCAACGGTGATGTCACGGCTGTATCGGACAGCGGTACTAAAAGACAAAGACTTTATACCGGAGGAGATGTCACTCTTTCAATTATTCTTAATACAATCGGTACGGATTGGTCTGTGCAATATTTTTTCAATGATACTCTCTATGAGAGCAAAACAATCACTGCTGCCGCGACAGCGGGAACAGAGCTATACATCAAATTCGGCCATTACAGGCAGGTCGGGGAGGCGACGATCAATAACTTTACTTTTGAAGCAATACCTGAACCTAGTAGCGTAACCCTGTTTTTGATTTCTTCGATGGGGTTTGTTTGTTTCCGTCGGCGGAATCTGCGCTAGTATCCTGCCGGAAAAGAAAATCTCTGCATAATGTGCAGAGATTTTCTTTTCAATACAGCATTTAATACAGAAATAAGGAGATGAAAATGAAAAAAACGGGATTAATAGTTCTATTGGTATTGCTGGTAAAATTTGTAAATGCATCAGTCATCTATCAGGATGACTTCAATGGGCCGCGAAAGGAACTCCTGAATGGCGCAGCGCCGGATGTCCGTCCGGGCAGCGAGGTCTGGGCTACAGATAACAGGAACTTTGATTACAGTTGGAAACGGAATGGATCGGCATACGGGAACAGCCCAGCAAACAGTTCCGCTGCTCTTCCGTTCACTGTAGAGACCGGAAAAATTTATACATTAACAGCGGATTTTACATTAGAAAACTTTAACCCTTCGAATCCGGGATGGGCTGGTATTTCTTTTTGTACAAGTGGTGACCAACTGGAATATGCCCCGGACAAGAATAGTTTTGCACGGCTTTATGCTCAACGCAATGGCAATGTCACAGCAGCCCAGTCGGGATGGCATGAAAGAGCCAGCTTGTTTAGTGGAGGAGATGTTAAGCTTTCGATCGTCCTCAAAACAACTGGAGAACAGTGGGATTTGGAATACTGGTTGGATGGAAGCCTTTTTGCCAGTAGCGCGGTGTCCGCGATTGCAGAATCCGGTTCGACTTTATATATCAAATTTGGTCTTTACAGAACAGTGGGGAAAGTCAGCTGTAAAAATCTGGTACTGAGTGTAGACGGGCTCTAATTTTAAAGTACCGCTTAAACAAGACTTAAACTGTAGTTTTTGCGAATATACTCTTTCAGTGACATTTCTGTATCACTGAAAGAGTAATATTATTTCCGAATTTTTATAACAACCTAAAGCGTTTGTTCAAACACGCATTGAATCGGCTTAGATAATCTATACTGGATGCTTATTTTATTACAGCTCCTTCCGGAACTGATTCCATCCTTCTGCTCTTAATGATCAACATATGTCTAATTATCTTCTCATCAATGTCATTATCACCGGTGAAGCAGCTCGGTAACCATACAATGTTTTCGGTCTAATAAATTTAATAAATCTTTGACGGGGATCTAAGCTCTAGACACATAGATACCGATGATTGGTTTTTCAGCTGTCATTGTACTTGGGATGTCGTATTCCGGCGGCATAACTATCACCATGTTCATATTTCGAGTGCATTCATCTACGATTGAATCCTTGATGCTCTGCTGCGATTGCGTAAATGGGAATGATTTTTCTGTCAAATAGCTGCATCAATTCTATAAAATAAACAGATTTTGCCGAAAAAGTAAAATGGAATTTTATTTCGTTTGAATACGAGCACTGCACTCAGATTAATATTTATTGGCAATATGAGTTACAAATTTTCAGTACTGATTGATTTGATAAAATAAACATTAATTTGTCCATGTTTATTATCAATCGGTCTATTTACGGAATAATTTTAATTATGGTCTATTAGCAGAATAATTTCTTAATGATGTGAGCACCAAAAAAAGCATGTAAATAAAAAGGAAATAAATGATGAATTTAAATTATAAGCAAGGAATAATATTTTTGGCGATTTTACTGAGCGGTCTATATGCTGTTTCAGATGTTTTTCAAAAGAAACAAATCCGGACGGACCATCCACGATTGTTTTTTAATGCCGACACATTACCGGCGGTAATTAGTCGTGCGCTTAATGAGGAAAAAGCGTGGTATAGACATTATGTAAAAAACCGGGCAGTCAGGCTTCTTAACGAAAAAGAACTACCAAGCATAAGAGACAGAGGTGATGCTGTTGGTGGTCACTATGATTACGGGATGCAGGCTGCCTGGTCTGCATTTACCTATCTGGTGGAGGAAGACGCAACCTATCTGGCACTTGCACAGAAATGTATTGAAACGAGTCTCGACTTTTATGAACTGTGCTATAGCAAACAGGAGGAAGTCAGCTGGCGTTCCTGCTCCCGGACTCATTTGGTTATGGCGATTGACTGGCTCTGGAACGATCTCTCTGAAGCAGACCGGCTCGAATATCTGGCCCGGTTAATTCGCGTTGTAAACAATGTAAAAACAGCAGATCCATGGATCGATCGTGAACATATGTCCAGCTATCAGGAGGGTATGTATGGAATCCTCGGTCTGATGTGGCCGATCGGTATTGTGGCATACGGATCTGGAGTGGAGACACAACTCATTGATGAATGGATCAACGAGGGTTGGACTGAAAATATGCGCATGATTGAACATCGCGGGAGTTATACGGGCGATGACGGAGGAGGCGCAGCACCGACGCTGGGTTACGTGGCCTGCTGGTATCCTTATGCCGAATGGAATTTTTATTACACCCTGTTATCTGCAACCGGCCTGGATATTCTTGACCAAATTCAATATAATGCATTGATGCCGAACTATGTTTTCTGGAATCTGCTTCCATCGCGTACGCTTCATGGTCCGGCGGAATACGGCTACGGTGATTCATATCATATGAACGGGAATCGCACATCGAGCCGTGATTTTTTGTATACTAATATGTCGGTCATTGAAGATTTATTTGGTCAAAAATATCCGGATACCGCGACTCTGGCCAAGCATATTAAGCGAATGCTTCCGACAAATTTACAGCGATGGAGAAATGATTATTTTATTTATCCGTTTTTGTTGACGAACGATGTTAACTCGATTGATTCCGGCGATATTAACCGGCTTCCGAACGCACGCAATTTTGAAAAAATGGGACAGGTGTTTATGTGTTCCGGTTTTACCCCCGAAGATGTATACTGCCTGTTTGCGGCTGGCGGAGCTCTAAGACAGCATCGCCAATTTGATGCACTCAGCTTTATTATTTATTCAAACGACGGATTTCTGGCGATTGACAGCGGAGATCGGTATGGGGAAGTGGAACGAAACGCTCCTCACATTGCAAACTACTATTCACAAAGTGTTGCACATAATACAATCCTCATACATCAGCCGAACGAGCCGGTGACCAGCTATTTTGGCCATAAGGCATTGCAAATGGATGGCGGACAACATAATTTTACAGGCTCCCGACTGGAAGCTTTTGAAACCAATACCGATTATACATATGTCGCAGGCGATGGCACCGGTTGCTATTTTCATGGGGGCGATCTACCGGAAAAGGTCAGCCTGGTGACACGACAAATGATTTTTTTGCGGCCGAATTATTTTGTGATTTTCGACCGCGTTAACAGCACTCGTTCTGAATATCCAAAAACATGGTTATTGCATACAATCAATGAACCTCAACTATTTGACAGCGCATTCTATGTTGACCATGAGAAAAATCGTCTGTTTTGCCAGACCCTTCTGCCCGAAAAAGCCAAATTATCAATTGTTGGAGGTTCAGGGAAAGAATTTTGGTCGGCAGGTCGTAACTGGCCTTTACCTTTGACCGCCGCAGAAATGAAAAAACATGAAACGGCCGGGCGGTGGCGCGTTGAAGTTCGTCCTCGTAATAAACGAAACAACGATTACTTTCTGCACGTTTTACAGGTGACTGATCAGAATGTTGAAGAAATGAACGTTTCTGAATTATTACAAACAAAAGATCACTATGGAGTCAAGATAGAGATCGGTGACCGTTGCTGGAAACTTGCCTTCAACAGGAAAGGAATGCTTGGTGGAACAATTTCCTGTGAAGGGAATACAAATTTCATAAAAAAACTCACAAACGATATTCAGCTACAATCTGGAATCTTTTCATCAGAACCGTAATTCTTTAAAAAAATGTTATTATGAGAAGACAAATAAATGCGGCATTTTTTAACAACAATGTTATATGGGCAGAGAAGCAGGGGAGTCATATTATTGATTTGGTCTTTGGTTCAGACCGGCGTAAAACGCTAACAAAACTTGCAAATTTTTATCCTGAAATCATAACGTCTGAAAATTTTGAAAACCACACAGCAATTCTTCATGATCTGGAAATAATTTTTTCAACATGGGAAATGCCGGTACTGACGAGTGAACAGATAGCTCAAATGAAAAATCTCAAAGCAGTTTTTTACGCCGCTGGTGCCACACAGTATTTCCGAGAGCCATTTATAAAAGAGGGTGTGATTGTGTGTAGCGCTACTGCGGCCAATGCCGTTCCGGTTGCAGAATTTGCATTGGCTCAGATCCTGCTTGCCGGCGCCGGTTACTTTCGCAACAGTCGTGAATGTATTGACTATTGGCATACCCTGCAAGCCAATAACCACAAAGGATGCGGCAACTATGGGAATCGGGTGTCTATTTTGGGTAGCGGGACTATTTCCACTGTGTTGCAGGAATTTTTGAAATCTCATGCGCTGGATGTGGTAATTATTCCTTCACGCAAATATAATCGAACGATTTCACTCGAAGAAGCATTTGCTACATCGTTTGCTATAGTTAATCTTTTTCCTGACCGGGATGACAATGTCGGGATACTCAATGCCCCGTTGTTTCGCAGTATGATAAACAGCGCAGTATTTATCAATGTCGGCCGCGGACGACAGATCAATGAAGCTGACTTGATTGCTGTAATGGAAGAACGCCCGGATCTTACCGCATTACTGGACGTGCAATATCCAGAACCTCCGGCGAATGGATCAAAACTTTATATTTTACCCAATATTCAATTAAGTGGGCATATTGCCGGTGCAAAAAACTCAGAACTGATCAGGATGGCAGATTACATGATCGAAGATTTTATCAGGTTTATAAAAAAAGAACCGTTAAAATATCAAGTACAACCGTATCAGCTGTGAAATGGAGCGACAGGAAATCTATAAATTAATACTTGCCACAGAGATCGATGGATGAAAGGAAATTTTTACTTTGGAATACTCCCATTGAGCCTGCCTAACAATAATTATGATTTTTGCGGATGGGGCTGCCAAAATATTTTCTATGAAGTATAGATAATCGACAGAGGAAAAATGGATTTTTATAAAAAAAGGAATTTAATCTTACAAGCATTGCTCTTGTGTAGTACTCTATATGTTACAGGGTCCGAATCTTTTGGGGTGGAAATACGAAACGATCATCCACGTCTTTTTTTCAATGCGGATACGCTGCCCATTGTCATTCACCGAGCGCTCAATGAAGAAAATAAATGGTATAACGATTACGTTAAAATTCGTGCAGACAATCTCCTGTCTGAAACGAATTTGCCAAGCATAAGAGACAGAGGTGATGCTGTTGGTGGTCACTATGATTACGGGATGCAGGCTGCCTGGTCTGCATTTACCTATCTGGTGGAGGAAGACGCAACCTATCTGGCACTTGCACAGAAATGTA
>JBBADV010000016.1 GCA_041656295.1 Kiritimatiellales bacterium
CGGGAAAACCGCCGCTTGACAAACCATAACGAAAGAACTACCCCATGCCCGTCAACGATCAAAAATCAGCACCCCTTCGGTGTCTTTTTTATATGAGGCAATACGGAGGCGCGAACTCCCGCTCATGCCTCGACTGAGGAACCAGCAAGTCCCTGTTGGAAGCACAAGACAGGGAGCCGCGCCGGTTCGGCGCGTCTCCGCATATCTCGCTTCCAACGGTAAATTGCTGGTTTTCAGTCGAAGCAACTTATGCGTAAACGCATCAATCTAATTTTTTAACTGTGATCCGGTTCTAATCTTTAAAAATTCGTGTGTCAAAAAGTTTTATTTTTAGAAAAACCGCCGACACATTTTTTTGGCAGAAAAATCATAAAAAAGAAATTTCGTGTTTTTCCGGCAAATCAAAAAAATGATGGAATTTCCATTGCCGGAAAAATCGCAGACGGTTTTTCTGCGGTATTTCCGAGAAAAAACGATTCTTCCGATTCAAAAAAGTAGCAATACCGGCTTCAAAAAATGCTTTTTTTAGAAAAATCAGACACTTTTTTCCGTCAAAAAACCGGAGCCAAAAAAATAAAAATCGAATTTTCTGAAAAACCGTCACGAAAAAAATATAAGGGCGCACGGAATTTCGTCGAATCATTTTTAAATTTATAGAAAGCCGCTACGGGGCTTGCGGTTAAGCTGGGGGTATAAAAATCTCAGAAAGGGACTTGACGAGTGAAAACTTTTATGAAAAGTTACATGAAAATCAAATAGGAGATTTCCATGAGTAGAGATATTTTAAGAGAAATGCGTAGGATGTCGGGCGAGCCGGACAGCCCTCAGGATATGGGCAAAGACCTTGTTGAGTTTTCCGAACAGGGCGTTGTTGCCAAGCGCGGGAAACTGGATGATTTGTTTCCATATATTCTGCTGGCATCAAAAACCATGAGCGCACGGGCAATCAGCCGGTGGTTTCAAGACCATAAAAATTATCAAATCAGTGCGGCGAGTGTTTCAACGGCACTGCGGGAAAAAGATACTTATTTAAAAGAAATTTTTGCCCGTGCGCGGTTCGGTGCGGCTCAGCTTGCCGAAGTAACTGATTATACTCCTGAAAAAATTCTATTGGACAGTGAAACCGTATTCGGAGCTGTTACCTCTGACTATACGCACGAATGGGGGAATAAAACTGCAGAAGAAAAAAAACAGGCAGATGATGTTATTTTCAAACTGCACCTGCTCGATGAATGGCGCGGACTGCCGGACGAGGTTAGAACGATTTGTATCGAAAAATTCATCAATAACAAAAAGAAAGGAGCAGATACAAAATGAAGATGCTGAGGATTAAAGACGTAGCCGGACGGCTATGCGTATCTACGAAGACGGTTTACCGTCTGATAAATCAAGGGGCGATGGTGCCGGTAAAAATCGGACGGGCGACCCGTATCGATGAAGCGGAACTCGATGAGTATGTAAATTCAAACCGCAGGGGGCTGAGATGAAAAAAATTATGAGGAAACGGGGGCGGATTTGGTACGGCAGAATCCGGTTAAATCCCACCGATAGGGAAATAGAAAAATCGTTAAAAACATCTGATAAGGAAATTGCGCAGAAAAAATTAAATGACTGGGCAAGACAAATAGAACGGGAGCATGAGGGCTTGGCTATTCCAGCTAAGATCAGACAAGCGGCTCAGCTCCCGCTAGGCTCGCACCTAGACTTCTATTTAGGCGAAAAAAGTCGGGAATGGACAAGTACTAAAAACTACGAATTAACCGAAGACCGTTTGAAGCTCTTAATGCGCGAATGCGGCTGGAAGACATTACGGGACTTTGACCGGCTCTCGTTTACGCAATGGCGCGGCAGACAGCGTAACCGTTCACCGAAAACCCTGAACAACTTTTTAACTGCTGTGCGCGGTTTTTCCAGTTGGCTTTATGCAAACGGACTGATTGAGGAAAATCCGTTCAAAGAAGTCCGTCCGTTAAAAATGAAAGGGCAGACCTTTGAGCGCAAGGCGTTGTCCGCTGATGAAATTTCCAGATTACTGGAGACGGTAAAAGATCCGATGCGCCGCGCGGTGTATATTACTGCATTATATACCGGCTTGCGCCGTGCGGAAATTGAGGCGGTAGAATATGGCGATCTGCATTTAGATGCAAAAGCCCCGTATATTCATGCGAGGGCATCTACCACCAAAAACGGCAAAGATGCAATGATCGCTCTGCATCCGGCGGTTGTAGATGCCATTTTAACCATTGGTAAAAACAACCCGTCACAGACCGACCGCATTTTTGATGTGCCGGCGATGAAAGTATTTCGGGCGGATTTGAAAAAAGCCGGAATTGCATACAAAGACGAGCGCGGGAACAAAACCGATTTTCATGCCCTGCGGACAACGTGCTGTACGCAAATGCTGGCAACGGGCATTTCGCCGCGCATTGTTCAGGCGCACATGCGCCACAGCGAAATAAAACTGACAACTAAAAACTATACAGATGTCAGCCAGCTACCAACCACCGCCGCAGTGAACAGTCTGCCGGATTTTGCTCCTCATACTGTCCACCCGAACGCGACAAATGCAGGTATTGGCAGTCCCGCTGTGTCCGGAAAATGCGAGGGCGAAACATCAATATCAGTCAATAATGGCGGGCTTAAAGTCACGCCGCGTCCCGTTGCGGGACATGGGGGAAAATGGCGGAGAGAGAGGGATTCGAACCCTCGGTACCATTGCTAGTACAACGGTTTTCGAGACCGTCCCGATCAACCACTCCGGCACCTCTCCGAATAAAAAGGCTCTACAAGGTAGTTTTTTCACCGGTTGCTGCCAAGTCATTTTCCTGAACAGTTTCTGCCGGCGGTGTTGATGCGGCGACGGCTTCAGGGCCGATGAGTTTCCGGCGCTTGAGAAATTCTTTGGCGAGATTGCGGTAGGCCCATGCACCTTGCGACATTTTTGCGTATTCAAGCACGGGCTGTCCGTGGCTCGGCGCTTCGCTGAGCCGGACGTTGCGCGGAATAAATGTTTTATAGAGTTTACCACCGAAATGTTTTTCAACCTCTTCGGCAACCTGCTGTGCAAGATTGGTGCGCCCATCGTACATCGTAAGTACGATACCTTCAATATCAAGCGCCGGATTCCCGGCAATGCGCACCTGTTCAATAATGCTGAGCATCACGCTGAGCCCTTCAAGCGCAAGATATTCAGCCTGAATCGGGATGATGATTGAATCGGCGGTGTAAAGTGCATTCATGAAAAGGATGCCGAGCGACGGCGGGCAGTCGAGCAGAATGAAATCGTACTCGTTCAGCTCTTTCACCGGCAGCAACGCCGTTTTCAGACAATGCAGATAGTTGTCCATGCGTGCAATAGCCACTTCACAACCGGCGAGATCAAGCTCGGACGGAATAACGTGCAGTTTTTTTGTCGCGGTCGGTTTAATTAACGTGTGCGCGGCGGCCTCGCCAAGCAGAGCAGTATAAATGCTTGCGCCAACGTCTTTCTCGAGTCCGGTGCTGCTGGTTGCATTCGCCTGCGGATCAAGGTCGATCAGCAGAACATTCTGTTTACGTTCTGCGAGCGCCGCCGCGAGATTCACCGCCGTTGTTGTTTTACCGACGCCGCCCTTCTGATTTGCAAGTGCAATAATTTTTGTGCTCATGTACGGGCTAGAATAACTCATACACTAAAACGCTCAAACCGAAAATCGCGGCGGTTTCAGTCCGCAGAATCTGTGTGCCGAACGAAACGGGAATTGCACCGGCGTTCACTGCGCCGGCAGTTTCCTCTTCAGTGAAGTCACCTTCAGGACCAATCAGCAGGGCGACGTGTTTAAAGTTATTTTTTCCGATGCCGGATAAAACATCACGAAACCGGCGCGCTCCGGGATAGAGCGACGCAATAAAAGCGACATCAAAGTTTTTTAATACCGGAATGATCTTCGAAATTTTTTCCGGCGCGCACAACTGCGGCATCCACGCTGCGCTGCTCTGCTGACATGCGTTCAGAATAATCGACCGCCAGCGCGCCGCCTGTTTTCCCTGATCATTGGATTTAAAAACTGTATGCGCCGTAATCGCCGGAATAATTGAGTGAACGCCAAGCTCGGCGGCTTTCTGCAAAACCGTTTCAAACCGGTCCGGCTTTGAAACAGCCTGAATTAATGTAATGTTCACCGCCGGCGGCGGAACAGTTTCGCGTGCCGTAACTCGAACCGTTACCGATTTTTTTGAAACGCCGGTAATAACGGCCGTTGCGCGATTTCCGGTGCCGTCAAACAGTGTAATTTCCTGTCCCGCTTCAACACGCAGCACGCGTGCAAGATGATGTGATTCTTCCGGTGACAGAACCGCTTCATCGCCGCTCATCTGCTCCGGCGCTATAAAACTGTTAATACGCATAATTTAAAAACATAACACATTTAAAATTTCATTTGACCTATGATCATCGAAAGACCATATCAAGATGCTTCATACACTTCGTTTTAAAAAATTTTATACCTTTTTCATGACAAATTAACCACTGATATAAACGGATGGAAACGGATTTCATTAATCATGAAAAACACACCATACACGAAGTGAAAAATTTCCTTTTCTCCACCGAGCCTGATAACGTACAAAAAGTTTCGCCCAATTGAAAAGAGGTTCTCCGGCTGATTGGCCGTATGTTTGGGAAAACCGTATCCGGTAGGGCGGTCAGTCCCTTGCGCGCCGCACGTCGGTAGGGCGGGCAGTCCCTTGACCGCCGCACGTCACGGGCAGAGATGGCGCGCTGCGCCATCCATAATCATATTGAATCATTCAAACAATCGGCGCGCAAGGGACTGCGCGCCCTACCATTTCGATAACGTACAGATAACGCACAAAAAGTTTCGCACAATTGAAAAGGGGTTCTCCGGCTGATTGGCCGTATGTTTGGGAAAACCGTATCCGGTAGGGCGGTCAGTCCCTTGTCCGCCGCACGTCGGTAGGGCGGTCAGTCCCTTGACCGCCGCACATCATGTGCAGAAATGGCGCGCCGTCGCCATCCATTATCATATTGAATCATTTTGAATCTTTCGCGCTTTTTATGTGCCGACAACAAAAAAGCCCCGGGAATCCGGGGCTTTAAGTGAAAGTGTCTTTTCTGCAAACAGGTTTTACGACAGCATTCTGTTGCGGCGCACCAGATAGGTTCCAATTCCACCAAAGATAAGAAGCAGAATCGTGCCCGGTTCTGGAACTGCTTGCCATGTTGAATTTCCAAAAGTAAATGCAATGCTTGTTAATCCATCACCAGGGTTAATAATTCCCTCTAAATCAGGTAGCAGGTGAGAATCACTATCAATATAATAAGTGGCAAGTGATTCATTCACATCGTTGTAATATCTCAAAAATACAGTTTCATTTTCTAATGCAGAAAAACTAGATCCATTTAGTACATAACCGTAACCAGCATAAAACCCCATAGCTATTCCATTAAAATCCACTATTTCCGTGCCATCCTCGTATAATGCACAAATATACCAATCGCTTCCAGTACCAGGAATATCTCCACCTAAAAGATCAGAGATAACCATACCACCAGGAAATGTCCACTCGCGACTTTCAATTGCAGCCTGAGTCGTACATCCTACTAAAATCATAAACGCAATTAAAAAAATTTTCATAATAATCTCCTTCAATCATTTAGATAAATTCTATCAAATCCCACAATTTTTTCTGATACAGATTCGTACCAAAAACCTTTTGAAAGAGAAATTGTATTTGTTGCCGGTGTTGCAGGAACAAAAGGAAGTGTCCAACGAGATGCGTCATCTCCCATCCAAAAGACACTCGTTCCGTCATCATATAAACCGTATTGCTTATACGAAGTACCCGTCCATGCATATAATTTATCCGCATTCCCCCAAGTCGACGACGCTGTAGCATTTGAAATGCTTAGATCGGCTAAGCTGATATCAGAACTGTACGGATACGCAATTAATGAAAAACCTGCATAAACTTCCGTATTAAAAGAACTATCCATAAAAACATCACCTGATATTAATATTTTTGCGGGAACCGCATTATTTCCTGTTGTGTACCACACAGCATTTCCGCGACGGAGTGTTATTGTTGCCGGCATTGCAGGAACAAAAGGAAGCGTCCAGCGGGATGCGTCATCTCCCATCCAAAAGACATCCGTTCCATCAGCATATAAACCGTATTGCTTGTACGAAGTACCCGTCCAAACATATAATTTGTCTGCATTCTCCCATGTTGTTGACGCATTAAGTTCATTTAAATTCGAAATCGCATCTTGAATATTAATTTCATCGTTTTCCTTAGAGAATTGAACTAAAGATAAAATATCAAACGCTCCTGCCGGTGGTGCATCCACTTTGACATACCCTAAGATGTTAGCGGAGGTAACGGTGTTGGATTCTGCAAATATGCCGGCGGCGATGCTTGCGGATGCTAATAATATGACCCATTTTTTCATGGAATTTCTCCTCAGTGTATAACCCACTCTCTTAAAACCTGTACATAATATAAGGGACATATTTCTGTTTTTCCAGTAAATTTTTTGATTATTTTTCGAAAATTTCAGCCATGGATTTCCTCAAAAAGCACCGTAAAAGCCGAACGATTATCTGGTCAGGTACGCAACAAATCAGGCGAAAACAGGAGAAAACCATCAGAGACGCGAAGAAATTAGAGGCGGATGGAAAAAATCATGTATCTGATGATGTGACCGGGTGCCTTCGCCCGGCATTTTTATTTTTGCGCCGCGTGGAAACGTAGAACAACCGTCCCGGTTGTTTTAATTAAAAAGCAAGCGAGGCGCCTGCTCTACCTTATCCTTTGCGTTTTTTATCTTTAAACAGCGCATTACGCTTTTTTTCTTTAGGGGAACGGGCGGTGTGGGCAACGTTGATGAGCAGCCCGATCATGGCGGATGAAACCATTAAACTGGAACCGCCGTAGCTGATAAACGGCAGAGCAAGTCCTTTGGTGGGCATAGAACCGGTAACAACGGCAAAGTTGATCACAGCCTGCAGGGTGATCATCATGGTGCAGCCGAATGCAGTGAATTTGCCGAAGTCGTCGGAGGCGTGCGCTGCAATCCGCAGTCCGCAAATGAAAATGACGACGAACAGAATTAAAATGAACAGCGTAAAGATTAACCCCAGTTCTTCGCCGATGATGGGCAGAATGAAGTCGGTATGCGCTTCAGGAAGATAATGGTGTTTCTGAATGCTGTTGCCGAGTCCGGCGCCGTGCGCACCGCCGGCAGCAAACGCGGCGATGCCGTTGATTAACTGCCATGCCTCTCCCTGTGCATATTTTTCAGGATCAAGAAACGCGATGATGCGCCCCATGCGGTTCGGGTTTTTCCAGATTAAAAGTCCGACTGCCGCGGCTCCGAGCGAACCGAGGCTGATAAGCCAGACCGGGCGCGAACCGCCGGCGTAGATCATGATGACAACGACGAGCGAAATGAGAATTGCGGTACCGAAATCCGGTTCGATGATCAGCAGTCCGGTACAAACAGCAAGAAACAGCATCGGCACAAGCGTGCCGCGTTTAAAGGTGTACATATAACGCCGCTGCGTGGCAATCCACCAGGAGATGGTGAGGATGAGTCCGATTTTTGCCAGCTCTGACGGCTGCAGCGTAAACGCCCCGAAACGCAGCCAGCGCCAGCTTCCATTAACGTTGACGCCGATGCCGGGAATGCGCACGAGTACGAGCAGGAAAACACAGAGCAATGCAAACGGTATTGTCAACCGGCGTATCCAGCGCAGGTCAAGTTTAGCGCAGACCAGTGCGCCGGGAATACCGACACCCAGCCACATAATTTGTTTCCAGACAAACCGTCCGCCGTCGAGCATACTGGCGCTGGCGAGCATGACCACTCCGATTGTGATGAGAATCAGAACGGCAGCAATTAATACGGTTATGGTCCAGCGTAACATTTTGGAGAAGGCATTAGAGTTTAGGCATCAGATTAGAGTAACCGCCAAGAACGCAAAAAGTGTAGCGTCGGCTCTCAGAGCCAATTTGATGTTTCGGCTCATAGAGTCGGCGCTGCGATGCATTTCGTTCGTATGAATAACTTTGTGGTTTTTGCGCATTTTTGCGGCGATCTATTTAATATACGTTTATAAAAAAAGGGCGTCAGTTAAGCGCCCTTCTTATTTTTCAACGTCCGGTTGATTACGGCAGCGGAACCAGCAGTTTAGTTCCGGGTTTGAGCGTAGATTCATCGGTGATGTTATTCAGCTTCATGATGGAATCTTTTGAAACTCCAAACTGACGTGCCACATCGTTGAGCGTTTCTCCGGGATAAAGAATATGATCATATACCGGCGCAGCACTGGAAACTGCAACCGGAGCAACATCCGCCGGAACTGCTGCCGGTGCGGTCTCAACCGCCGGCGCTGCAGCCGTTGTCGTTGCAGGTATGGTTTCGGCAACAGCAGCAGATGAGGGAACGGTGCCGTGTTTCGGAATGGTTATACTTTTTCCGGCGATGATACGGTCGCTGGTCATATGGTTCGCAGCTTTGAGTTCGGCAATTGTAACACCGCTGCGTTTGGCAATGCCGCCGAGCGTGTCGCCACGCTGGATGACGTAAGTACCGCCCTGTGAAATGAGCGCTTTCGGCGCAGATGACGGCGCTGCCGCGGTCGTGGATTTTGCTGACAGTGCGCCGGGGATGTTCAGTTTCTGTCCAACGCGCAACTGATTCGGATTGGTCAGACCGTTATAGTCGGCCAGTTTTTTCCAGGTGGTTCCATATTTAGCGGCGATTACGGACAGCGTATCACCTTTCTGCACCGAGTATGTCTGATCATCAGCAGACGGCATTGCGGCCGCTGCCGGCGGAACATAGGCTGACGATGTTACCGGCGGCGGCGCATACGCAGTGTCCACCGGCGGCGGCAAAGGTGTCAGATCTTCTGAAACATAGGACGGCAGAGTCTCCTGCTTCTGCGGTATGTTCAGCCACGGAATCGGGCTCGTACCCGTTGTGCAGCCCTGCATCAACGAAAACCCGGCGAGCACAACAATATGCAGAACCAGCACTAAAACACCAATCACCTTTGCCTTCATGAGAAACTCCTTCTCTAATAATTTACTCATTCCTGTCTCCTTTCCTGCTTAACGTCCGGACCGCTGCGTTGAAACAGTCACCGCGCTCCTCAAAACTGCTGAACTGATCGAAGCTCGTACACGCCGGCGACAGCAGAACGGTATCACCCGCTTCCGCCCGCACCCACGCCTCACGAACCGCCTGCTCCAGCGTCCCGCAGGGAAGACACTCAACTGCATCCTGCCATGTTGCTTCCATGGTTGAAGATGCTTCCCCGATAAGATATAGACGCTTTACACGCTGTGCCAGTAAATCTTTTGCAAAACTGAAATCATTTTCTTTTGCGCGGCCGCCGGCAATTAAATGCACCGCGCCGGGAAACAGCTGGACAGCCGCGCACATCGCCGCCAGATTGGTCGCTTTTGAATCATCAATAAATTTCACACCGTCTATTTCGGCAATCAGCTGTACGCGGTGCGGCAGCGGCTCAAATGAATGCGCCGCCGCTTTTGCGGCGTGCACCGGAATTCCGCACGCTTCGCAAACGCCGGCAACTGCCGCCGCTGCAACTCCCAGCACCGGATTATCAAACCACGTTCCGCTCACATTAATTTCACCGGCGTGATGATTCGCATAAACAAAATCCGCGCCCTCTTCCCTGCCGAATGTTTTCCACATCGCCGGCGAATCGTCCGGCACATACGGCAGCAGCTCAAATGGAATCAGCGCCGTGTCGCCGGCAATCATGCGATCAAACAGCCGCAGCTTCATCCGCCGGTAGCACTCCATATCACCGTGCCGGTCAAGATGATTCGGCAGCACATTCAGCAGCACGCCGATCTCCGGACGGAAACTTCGGATTGTTTCAAGCTGAAATGAACTCACTTCCATGACCAGCCAGTCCGGCGTTTCCGGCGCCATCACCGCCGCGCACACCGGGAAACCGTAGTTACCGCATACAACCGGTTTCTGTCCGTTCACCGCAATCGTTTCCGCAATCCATTTGACCACCGAACTCTTGCCGTTCGATCCCGTTACTGCAATCACCGGACATTGCCGGCGCGACCAGCCCAGTTCAATTTCCGAGAGCAATGGTACACCGTTTTCAATCAGCTCCTTCAGCCAAACATGATCCAGTGGAAAACCGGGACTCACAATCGCCACATCCGGCGTAAACGGCAGCGCAGTGAAGCGGTACTCCGGCGTCAATTCCTGATCGATGCAAACCACATCACACGTTTCCGCGCGCAGCAGCTCCGCGGCCGCTTTACCGCTGCGTCCCGTTCCTAAAACCAGCGCTGTTTTGTATTTTCTCATGTTCATTTTTTGTCCAAGGTCTGAAGGTCACAAGTCGCAAGTCAAGAATCGGACTTTCAGACATTTGACTTTAAGACCTTTGACTCGTTCATCGTATTTTCAACGTCGCCAGACCAATCATCGCAAAAATAATGGACACGATCCACAGCCGCACAGTGATCATATTTTCAGCGGCAGCCGTGGAACGTCCAAGTTTTTCAGCGCGCTCTTTAGCAATATATTCAAAATGGTGATGAATCGGTGCGCACCGGAAAACACGGCGGCCGGCGCCATATTTTTTGCGCGTAAATTTAAACCAGCTCTGTTGAATCAGTACGCTCGCCGCCTCCATCACAAACACGCCGCCGACGATGATTAAAACGAGTTCCTGCTTAATTAAAATTGCCACCGCCGCAATTCCGCCGCCGATCGCCAGACTGCCGGTGTCGCCCATAAACACCTGTGCCGGATGACAGTTAAACCAGAGAAACCCTAAACCGGCGCCGAGCAGCGCACCGCAAAACACGGCGAGCTCGCCGCCGGATTTTACAAACGGAACCTGCAGATATTCTGCGAACGAAAAGTGTCCGGCGACGTACGCCATCACCAGATATGCCACCATCACCGAATTGGAACAGCCGATCGCCAGCCCGTCCAAACCATCCGTTAAATTGACGGCGTTTGATGAACCGACCAGCACGAGAAAAATAAATATAAACGTGCCGGCAATGCCCATGCTTGTAATCACCGGAAACTTCACAAACGGAACCATCAACTGCTTTGTGCGCACCGCTGTTTCAGGATTCAGCAGAAGCGCCGTAATAAAAATTCCGGTCCACAGCGCCTGCGCCAGCAGTTTCGAGCGCGGCGCCAGTCCGGCGGAATTCTTAATTTTCAGGTAATCGTCAATAAAACCGAGCGCACCGAGAAACAGAAACGTTGCGAGCGCACACAGCACATAAAAATTCGGCACCGCCCACAGTAGCGTGGCGGCAGCCGTGGCGATAAGAATCATCAGCCCGCCCATCGTCGGCGTACCGATTTTGGCCTTACGGTCTAAACCGGCGACGCGCTCGTCTTCGCGCTGTTCGCCGAAATGAATCGCGCGCAGTTTTTCAATCAGCCGCGGGCCGATCGCCAGACTGAGAATAAACGCTGTGCCGGCGGCCATCATCGCGCGAAACGTAATGTACTGAAAAATCCGCAGGGCCGACCAAACCTCATTCAACTCACTCAACCGGTACATCATAATGCTCTCCGTTAAATTTTTATAAAATTAAATTCTGAACCACGGATACCGCGGATATAAACGGATGAAAATTCAATGAGAGAAATGAAATATAAATTAGAGAATTTTGATTTCGTATCTCTGCGGTTTAACTTATTTTGCATGGTCTTCATTCCCTTTGTTTCGTTGCCGCTTCGCTGCACGGCAGTCGCCGTGCCTTTCTCCGCTTTGCTTTGAATCTGTAAAAATTCTTCTCCGGTTGTATCCGTGAAATCTGCGGTTCAAAATTTGTAATCATTCGTGGTTTCCGGTAGAATTAATCTTTTCTTTCAGCCCTTCAACCAGCGTTTCAAGCTGTTCACCGCGCGACGCCTTAAAGAAAACCGCATCGCCGGGATTCAAAATGCCGGCGAGCATCTCCGCCGCCGCCTCTTTGCTCAGTCCGGCACAGCTCCGGCAGACAATTTTTGCACCGGCGGAACCAATCGTAATTACACAGTCAAAATTCAGTGAATCAATCAGCGCACCGAGCTCGCGGTGCTCGGCATCGGACGCCGCGCCGAGTTCACGCATGGCGCCGACAACCGCAACTTTTTTTCCGGCGACCGGAAGTCCGGCGAATGTTGTCAGTGCCGCACGCATCGAAAGCGGATTCGCGTTATACGCATCATTAATAAAAACCACACCGGAAATTTCTGCCCGCTCCCAGCGCTTATCCGCCGGAACAAAGGCATCCAGGCCGCGCTGAATTTCTGCGGCAGAAAACCCAAGTCCACGCGCCAGCGCCACTGCGCGCCGCGCGTTGCGAATCATGTGTTCACCGGGAACTGAAATTGAAAACTCAAACACTTCATCGCTGAACATAGAAATTTTTCCGGCAGTATTTTGTTTCAGCAATTCAAACCACTCTGACGTTTCATCAAGCAGTGCGTTTTTCGCGAATTTTAATAACGACGCTTTTTCGGTGGCAATCGCTTCAACGCTGTCAAAAAATTCAATGTGCGCTTTACCGATATCTGTAATCACCGCCCAGTCCGGTTGTAATAACGAAGCGAGCACCGCAATCTCACCGGCGTGATTCATGCCTAGTTCAAATACAAAAAAATCTGAATCGCGTTCCGCCGCCAGCATACTGAGCGGCAGACCAATCTCATTATTCCAGTTGCCCGGCGTTTTTGAAACGCGGCCTTTTTGCGATAGCACCGCTGCGATCATCTCTTTTACGGTGGTTTTGCCGGCGCTGCCGGTAATTCCAATCACCGTTCCATTCCAGGTTGTACGCACGCCGGCGGCGAGTTTCCGCAAGGCCGTCAGTGAATCCGGAACAATCAATTGCGGAACAGCCGCCGACGGAATTTCTTTTTCAACAACCAGCGCCACTGCACCCCTTTCCACCGCGGCTGGAATAAAATCATGTCCGTCGTGCACCGCGCCGCGCAGCGCAATATACACCGCTCCGGAGTCCAGTGTACGCGTATCATGCGAAACTCCGGTGATAGAAAATTCGTCGGCAGAATTTTTCCATTCCGCGCCGGTCCATTTAGAAAACTCGCCGGAAGAAAACATCAGAATGCCCCCCGCACTGCTTCACGATCATCAAACGGGATAATCGTGCCCATAAATTCCTGATACGTTTCGTGACCTTTACCGGCAACGAGCAGCGCATCTTTTCTGCCGATCAGCTCCACCCCGCGCTCGATCGCTTTTTTCCGGTCGAGAATCATTTCATATTTCCGCTCTGAATCAAAACCGGCGGCAATATCGGCGGCAATTTTTTCCGGAATTTCGTTGCGCGGATTGTCGTTCGTGATAATTGAAAAATCGGCGAGCCGCGCCGCCACCTGCCCCATCAGTTTCCGTTTACCGGTATCGCGGTTTCCGCCGGCGCCGAAAACGACAATCAGTTTGCCCGGTGTAATTGCGCGCACTGTTTCTAACACATTCCGCAGCGCATCATCCGTGTGCGCGTAATCAACGAAAACTTTTTTCCCTTTGCGGTTCGGAATTGCTTCCAGCCGTCCCGGTACGCACTCCATTCCGTTTAATGCGTGCACAATAATTTCCACTGGAATTCCGAGCGCCGCCGCTGCCGCAAATGCGGCCAGTGCATTATGCAGATTAAACCGTCCAATGAGTTTTAATGAAATTTTTGCTGTGCCCCACGGACCGGCAACGTGCATTTTTGAACCGCCGGAATCGATTTTTATTTCGCTGCCGCGTACATCGGCGCAATCCGAAAAACCGTACGAAATTTTCTGCGCCGGCCAGTGTGCGCCGGAAATCAACTTCTGCCCCCACGGATCGTCGCAGTTAATGACAGCAAACTGTTTTGTCTGAGCAAACAGCCGCGACTTAACCTCAAAATATTCTTCGAGCGTACCGTGATAGTCCAGATGATCCTGCGTTAAATTGGTAAACACCGCCGCATCAAAATTAATTCCGTATACACGGTGCTGTGCGAGCGCGTGCGACGAAATTTCCATCAGCACACTGTCACAGCCGGCACGTTCCATCTGCATGCACATCGACTGAATATCCGGCGCTTCCGGCGTAGTGCGCACCGCCGGCAGCACGCGGTCGCCGATTTCATAACGCACCGTACCAATGAGTCCCGGGCGCCGCCCGGCTGCTTTAAAAATTTCGCGCAGCATAAAACTTACCGTCGTTTTACCATTCGTGCCGGTAATTCCCACGGAGCAAAGCCGGTCTGCCGGGAAGCCGAAGAACGCGCCGGCAATTCCGGCAAGTGCCAGGCGTGCGTCGGCGACCTGAACAAACGGAAAGTTTCCAGCGGAGACCGGCGGTGCTTCCGAAAGAATTGCCACGGCGCCGCGCCGGACGGCGTCTTCGATAAATACGGCGCCATCAGCATGCGCACCATGCAGCGCAACAAACAGCGCTCCCAGCGCCGCCAGCCGCGAATCATAAACCACACTGGAAATTTCGACCGCCATATCGCCGGCAATTTCCACCGTTTCAATTCCATTTAAAAGTTCGTTCAGTTGCATTTATTTATCATTGCCGATTTATGATTGCCGATTGCCGGCTTTTTTAACCGCCACGACGTCAAGTATTTTAAAATCCATGTCATCCTGTTATCCTGTCAAAAAAAGTTTTGTGCTGTCTGCGGCGCGATATATTCGGTGGGAAATCCTTCCGGCGGAATGCGAAGATAGCGTACCGCCTGCTCGGCGATCTCTTTAAAATACGGCGCGCACACTGTTCCGCCGTAACCGGCGCCGACCGGATCATCAGCCACCACGATGATACAAACCGCCGGATTTTCCACCGGCAGAAAACCGATAAATGATGCGATGTAACGGTTTTTTAAATAGCCGCCGTTTTTTAAATCCACTTTCTGCGCCGTGCCGGTTTTGCCGGCCACCATATAACCGGGCACTGCACCGCCCGTACCGGTACCGCCGGATTGTGTAACGCGCGCGAGCAGCCGGCGCATCTGTTTTGCCGTTTCAGGCTTAATCGGCGTACGGATCATTTCCGGCGTGAATTCTTTGACCGCTTTGCCGTGCTCATCAGTAATGCGGTCGACGATATACGGCTTCATTAATTTACCATCGTTGGCAATGGCACTGAACGCTGCAACCAGTTGAATGGTTGAAACCAGGACTTCGTGCCCCATCGCAAGGCGCGTGATGCTGATCTTCGACCACTTATTCACCGGCCAGACGATACCGGCGTCTTCGCCGGGCAGTCCAACGCCGGTGATAGTGCCAAAACCGAAATCACGCAGGCTGCGGTAAACTTTTTCGTCACCCATCTGCAGGGCAATTTTTGCGGCGCCGATGTTGCTGGATTTTTTTACAATGTCGGCCACACTCAGCAGTCCTTCCGGATGCGAATCGCGCAGCGAACGTCCGCCGTAATACCAGATTCCTTTTTCGCAATCGTACACGTCCGACTGCCGGACAATGCCCTGATCGAGCGCCGAGGCAATGATCACCGCTTTCATCGTCGAGCCGGGTTCGTACACAAAATTGATCGCGCGGTTGCGCATCCATTCCGCCGGAGTAATGTTGTAGCGGTTTAAGTTATACGTCGGCAGCGATGCCATAGCTAAAATTTTTCCGGTGCGAACATCCTGCACAATGGCGCACGCACCGCCGCGCGGTTTATATTTTTCATTCAGATTATCGAGCGCCTTTTCGGTGAAATACTGAATCTGCTGATCAATAGTCAGATAAATATTTTTTCCCGGTACCGGCGGAATATCCACAGTGCGGCCGGAATAAATTTCGCGCCGGCGGCCGTCTGCCAGCGTACTGCGGATTCCCGGCGTGCCCTGCAGCATGGTGTTCAACCGCTGCTCAATGCCGGCGCTGCCCTGGCCCTCCTGATTTGCAAAACCGATCACATGCGCGGCGAGCACGCCTTTGGGATATTCACGGACCGGCGCATCTTCAAAGATTACACCGCGTCCAAGTTTCATCGTCTGCAGTGCATCCACCACCTGATCACGGGCAAAACAGTGGACGCGCACATACTGCTTTTCCGGCTGATTCAACAGCTTCCAGATTTCAGTACGGCTCAACGGAAGATGTTTTTCAAACGCCTCGAGCACTTTCTGCAGGTCGCCGTGCCGGCTGATATATTTTGGATCGACACAAATATGTTTCGTGCCGGCGTCGAGCGCCAGAATATGTCCGTTACAATCAAACACGGTGCCGCGCGGTCCGCGGATTTCCAGCTCCATTTTGCGCGCACGCTCAATGCGCGCAAGCGTGTTCCCGGACGGCTTTAAATGCAAAAAGGCCAGGCGTGTGCCCAGCCCGGCGAACAGTGCTGTCACCACGGTTGCAGTTAAAATAACCCGTCCTTTATATTGCATAGCTACAGTTTTCTGCCGTCCCGGCTGTTGTATGCAAGCGACAAACGTTCATCCGCATTACGAACGAGAATAATCTGGCGCGTATCCGGCAGATGCATATGAAGGCCGTGCCGGCGCAGTGTGCGCTCGAAATTGGCCGGTGTACGCATGCTGGCCCAGCGGTCCTGCTCGTTAATCCAGCGTGCATTTACCGCGCGCTGAGCGGTTTCGAGTTCTTTGATATCCTGACCGAGCTGATTGCAGCGGGTGCAGAGCCAGACATAGCTGATACCGAATACCGCCGCAAAAATCAGAATATAGGTCAGCGCCACCGGAAACGGTATGCGCACTTCGGCTTTATGATTTTTTCTCATCTGTTTTTTCTTCATGCGGCCTCCTTCTCGACAACACGCAGTTTTGCCGACCGCGCGCGCGGGTTTTCCTTCAATTCATTTTCTCCGGCAGTGAGCGGCTTTTTGGTTAACGGCCGCACTGCCGGTGTTTCATAAACCAGTTTTTCACCGCCCTGCTGAAGCGACTCGCGCTTCACGGTATGACGTTTAAAAATTTCTTTGACTAAGCGGTCCTCCAGGCTGTGAAACGTGATCACAGCCATGCGCCCGCCGGTACACAGCATTGCAAGTCCGTCTGCGATGCCGCGTTCAATACTTTCCAGTTCACAGTTCACAGCCATCCGCAGCGCCTGAAATGTTTGCGTCGCCGGATGCGTGGCTGCACCGCGCCGTCCGCCTTTCGCTTTTTCCACAATTCCGGCGAGCTCCAGCGTGGTTTCAATCCGTCGGTTTTTACGCGCTTCAACAATCGCGCGCGCAATCCGGCGCGAGTCATGCTCTTCGCCGAACCGGAAAATAATTCCGGCGAGCTCCTCTTCCGGCAGTTCATTTACTAATGCGGCGGCAGATCCGGGCTGGGTACGGTCCATACGCATGTCAAGCGGCCCGTCTTTCGCAAAACTGAATCCGCGCTCCGCGATATCGAGCTGCGGTGAACTTACACCTAGATCCAGCAGGATCCCGGTGACTTCATTCACGCCGATCTGTTCACAACGCATTTTCATCTCTGCAAAGTTTCCGTGTACCCTCACCGCCCTGTCGCCGAACGGTTTCAAGTTTTTTCCCGCCGCCGCCAGCGCATCCAAATCTCTGTCCATTCCAATCAGCCGCCCGGCTGGCGACAGACGTTTTAAAATTTCCGCTGCATGCCCGCCGCACCCAAGTGTTCCGTCGATGTAGGTGCCGGAGAGATCCGTCACCAGCAGATCGATCGTTTCGCTGAGCAGCACAGGAATATGCATTACGTCAGTCCCGGCATCTTGATTACGCGACTCCAAAAATCCGCCGCAAGACGCGCTGTGCGCTTTTCCGGCATTAAAACTGTCCGGCGCAGCTTTCCATTGCCGGCTGGCAGGCGCATCATGCGTTCGCTGTCGCGCCGCAAATCCACCGCCTGCGAGAAGTACATATATTCAGCAATCTGTCTCATAACCGTTACCTGTTCGGAGTTCAGGGTTCAGTAAGTGACCGGTGACGAGTGGCAGCGGCCTGCCGTCGGTTTCCCGACTTTCCACTTTCAGACCTTTGACTTTCGGCATCTCCTGCTTCCTCCTCTTCGCTCCACGCTCTAATACCCGCCATAAAAAGCTGCTTCTGCCAGCGCCGATTCTGCCGGCAGTGCCAGGTCAAAATTCTCTTCGCTCCAAAGCTCCATACGCGTCAGTGTGCCGACCAGCACCACTTTCGTCTTCACTTCGGCGTGTGCCAGCAGTTCATCTTTAATACGCACACGGCCCTGTACATCCACCGCCAGCGAATCCGCCGCCGCCGTCATCGCGCGAATTGATCGCTGATCGTCTGCGTCCATCGCTGATGTCCCGCGCAGCTGATGTAAACGCCGGTTCATTTCCGCCAGCGTATAGATGTAGAGACATTTCGCATCCGGATGAGGAAAGGCATATAAGCGCGGCGATTCACCCAGCATTGAGCGCCATCCCGACGGGATAATCAGCCGCCGTTTCGGGTCAAGAGAATGATGAAACGAGCCGACGAACAACTCTTCTATTCTTTCATTCATCAATCTTATGCTCCATTTTCCTCTTTTATAAAACATCTTATTCCATTTTACTCCACCTAACGTCAATGCTTTTTATCTAATTTTTTTGAAAAAGAAAATGAACAGAATTGAACCGAAAGTGACTAATATGGCAAATTGATAAAACTCTAAGAAAGGACGGAAAGAAAAAATGAAGAATTTGATCATAGCAGGAATACTGATCGCACTGGCCGCCGGCGCCGGCGCAATGAGTCGTCCGCCCTGCAAAAACCAATCTAAACACCCCAACCCCGAATCCGCTGCCGCGCAATGCGACAGCGAAAAAGGAACAGGTAGACCCCAATCCACCTGTTCCGGCGGCGTATGCCCGATACCCAAATGACCGTTCATCCCTGCGGTCGGGAATGCATACACCCTCTTCTGTTTCTCCCCTTTTCAGAAGAGGGTCCTTTTTTATCTAAATCAACGAGTTGTGAATGGTTGGTACAGCTAAACCTGTCCCAAAAAATCAAAATACCAAAGTTTCTATTGGATTTGTCCGTTTAAAGGTAGGTAAGACGGCAAGACCCCTGCCGTCCGTTTTTTTGGCACGTAAAGGACTGCGCACCCTGTCGCCCGCTTTTTTTGAACTGCGTACCGGCTTTTTATCCGACATCAATACCAAGAATTTCAAGTACACGGCTCAGGTCGTCGTCATTGTAATAGTCGATCTGAATAGTACCTTTAATTTTTTTTCCGTTGGCGAGCGTTTTGGTTGAATTAATGTGCACCGCCGTGCCGAAATGCTGATGCAGTTTTTCGGACAGGTGGCGGATATAATCCGCCGGCAGATCGGTCTTTTCGGCGCGCGGTTTTTTCGCCGGTTTTTTGAGTCTTTCTGCGATTTTCTCGAGTGCGCGCACAGAGAGCCCTTCGCGTATAATCCGTTGAGTGAGCAGCTCCTTTTCAACATCGGATTCAACGGAAAGCAGAACTTTTCCGTGGCCGGCGGACAGCTTGCCGGTTTCAAGCAGCTTTTTTATGCCCGCCGGCAGTTCGAGCAGCCGCAGCGTATTCGCCACGCTGGCGCGCGCTTTACCGACGCGTTTGGCAATCTCGTCCTGCGTCATGCCAAATTTAGCGGCAAGCTCACGATACCCCTCTGCCTCTTCCATCAGATTCAGATCGTCGCGCTGCAGGTTTTCGATCAATGCGATCTCAAGCGCCTCCTGATCGTTAACGTTGAGAATAATCACCGGAACTTCAGCGAGTCCGGCGGCAGTTGCGGCACGCAACCGGCGTTCGCCGGCAATCAGTTCGAAATATTTCTCCCTTTGCCGGACAAGCAACGGCTGCAAAACGCCGCGCTCTTTTACGGATGCAATCAGTTCGTTCAGCGCTTCCGTACGGAATATCCGGCGCGGCTGCAGCGGGTTGACCTTGATTTTTTTTACGGCAACTTTTGTTATGCCGCCGGAATCCGGCGCCGGAACACCCGCTGCCGCCGGCGCAATAACTCTTTTTTCCTGAATTAATATGTTTAACCCGCGTGGCCCGAGTCCGGTTTTTTGTTTTGCCATAAGTTACTCCGCTTTAAAGCCGTGATTTGATTGCTGATTTAAACAGGTGGACGTGGATATTTCAATCGCGTTTCGGAACGAAGTGAACGATGGTGAAGTCATTCAGATAAAATAACAGAATTCTTGCAGATGGAAAAATCTGGATTTACCGCCAGGACAGCCGGGAAATTTATCCGCAAATTACGCAGAGGGAAAAAAAGCGCCGCGGAAAATGAAGTCGGCAAGGCGCGCAGTCCCTTGCGCGCCGATCGTTTGAATGATTCAATATTGTAATGGATGGCGCGGCGCGCCATCTCTACCCGTGACGTGCGGCGGTCAAGGGACTGACCGCCCTACCGGATACGGTTTTCCCAAACATACGGCCAATCAGCCGGAGATTGAACGAAACCGGCACGCACAGGGTTCATACGAATGTATCCGGCTTTTTCTATGTAACTGTCAGTGGCTCGCATCCGGTGATCAAAAAAATCACGCTGCCAGTTTATGCCGTAAGCGCGTTTGGTGTAATGCTTCCAGTTTTTAATACTTTTCTGCATTCCCGGCTCACGCGCAAAACTGATGATGGCATGAAGATGATCAGGCATAAATAACAGAAGATGAATCCAGAGTTCCCGCCGGGTTTGCAGAAACATAAACGAATCTTTCAGTTGTCCGGCAACAGGTTGCTTGCAAAGTGAGTTTTCTGCGCGATTTCGCACGCAAATGGTAATGAAAAAATCAGCGCCGTCCGGCACCCATGATGGAATTCCATGCGGCAGTTTTTTACGTTTAGGCAGCATAACCATTCTTTAAAAGTTTCTGCAATGTAAGTCAAATAAGAAATGGTAGGGCGCGCAGTCCCTTGCGCGCCGGTCGTTTGAATGATTCAATATGATAATGGATGGCGACGGCGCGCCATCTCTGCACGTGACGTGAAGCGGTCAAGGGACTGACCGCCCTACCGGATACGGGTTTCCCCAAACATACGGCCAATCAGCCGGAGAACCTCTTTTCAATTGTGCGAAACTTTTTGTGCGTTATCGAAATGGTAGGGCGCGCAGTCCCTTGCGCGCCGATTGTTTGAATGATTCAATATGATTATGGATGGCGCAGCGCGCCATCTCTGCCCGTGACGTGCGGCGGTCAAGGGACTGACCGCCCTACCGGATACGGTTTTCCCGAACATACGGCCAATCAGCCGGAGAACCTCTTTTTAATTGGGCGAAACTTTTGTACGTTATCAATAAGAAATGGTAGGGCGCGCAGTCCCTTGCGCGCCGATCGTTTGTTGGTAAGGCGCGCAGTCCCTTGCGCGCCGGTCGTTTGAATGATTCAATATGATAATGGATGGCGACGGCGCGCCATCTCTGCACATGACGTGCGGCGGTCAAGGGACTGACCGCCCTACCGGATACGGGTTTCCCAAACATACGGCCAATCAGCCGGAGAACCTCTTTTCAATTGGGCGAAACTTTTTGTGCGTTATCGAAATGGTAGGGCGCGCAAGGGACTGCACGCCCTACCGAAGCGGGGCATAGATACCCCCGAGTAAACTCGGGGTTCTTTTTTCATCACAGCTCCTCTCAGAGCTGACCTGACCGCCGCGAAACTTTGCGTTCGCGGCAATCAGGAGGCTCATTCATCCACGGCTAAAGCCGTGGTGTTCTGTCTTCGACCGCATAAAAAAACCGGCGAAAAAAATAACGCCGGTTTTTTTGGGAGACGGTTTAGCTTACAAAGCGTAGTGCAGTTTTTTACGCCGGTTGCTTACCCAGGTCAGCACACCGCCAACAAACATCAGCAGTACGGCTGCCGGTTCGGGTATAATAGTCCATGCAAGATCGGGATTCGAAGCAATTGCGTTTCGAACAGCAGCTTGGCTCAAAGTAAAGGACGGATCGGGAGCAACTCCTGATTTTGACGTAATTCCAGTTATCTCAAGATATCCGTACCGTCCTACTGCATCTACTGCTGTGTATACACGATAGATAAATTCATAATTTGTTTGAGCGGAAAGTGTCAAATTATCAACTATTGTCGCAGGATTTGTTTGGTATCCTCCAGGAGGTGCGGGATTCCCATCTATTCGATACGACCCAATGCCTAATGTGGCCAGGAACGTTTCAGTTAACCCGATTGCGCTAGATGAATAAAAAATATCAACGTACCAGTCTGAAAAATCAGTATGATTTGCAGAAAATTCATCCAAACGGGCATCGTATACATTCATATATGCCCTAGCTATAGTGATGGTATCTGCCGTTATCTGTTGAAGACCAAAACACGCAACAAAAACAACTAATAGTCCTTTTTTCATCTAGAATTCCTTTTGGCTAAGTTCTGTCAATTATAAATTTTTTGCAACGATATTTGTTTATTTGATAATGATAAATACCAAAATCCTTTACCCATATCCAAAACAGGTGGAACGGTATCTATTGGACCTGTCCAGTTTTCCCAACACTCATCCAAAGAGTTCGCCCACCCGACTGCACCATCGTAACCTACAAAATACGCATACTCAACAAATTTTTGAGTGTTAGGATCCCATAACTGTATCCTATCTGAGGTTTCCCATTCTGGACTTCCTGTCACTCCAGATATAATATTACTCGTAAAGGAAATTGAGGCGCTATACGGATATGCAATCATATTGAATCCTTCTTCGAGATCAATATTTGTAGAGTCATTTGTGTACACTGAGCCAGAAACGATGATTCTCGGAGTCTTTTCTGAAGACGGTGCGGTTACATACCACACTCCAATTCCTCTACCTAGCGTGTTTGTGAGTTGTATGGAAAAAGGCCCTGTCCAGTTTTCCCAGCATTCATCAAGCGGATCCGCCCAACCAAAATAAGTATTGTCAAAATAGTCAACAAACAATCCGTATATAATATATTTTTGCGTATGATTATCCCATAAGTACAATTTATCTGCACTATCCCATTCTGTCGATGTGTTATAATCAGTTAAATGTTTGATGGTGTCTTGTACTTTAATATCCTCATTTGTTCCCATAAAATGGGTGAAAGATATCATTTCATATTGTCCATCCGGCATAGCAGGAACTCTTGAAAACCCAACGATATCCGCAGTTGATTGAGCGTATGAAGCAACAGTGATGAGACCTGCTGCGCTTAAAAGTAAAATTAATTTTTTCATGCTGCTATATTCTCTTTTTCTTCTATTTTTAACTTTCTGATTATCTGCACCCGCATCATTCAGTTGTTTTTTTGATAAAAACAATACTAATGTAGCCGTTACGTTCGAGCCGATCAACCGTTTTTTGTAGAAAAAATCAGTTTTTTTGTACTGCGTCAGATGTGTTATTTTACGATATAAAGCATTGATGGATAGGGTATTTTAAAATTATTTGGATGTATAAACCCCGTATTGAGGATTTCTGCAGCTTACTTTATAGACGTATTTTTTGTAGGGGAAGTTCTCACACTGTAAAAATTTATGATGTAAGGGCAGCAGGGAAAGACCTGAAGAGAAAGCTGCCTGACAAAAATCGTGATCCCACAGGACTGTCCCGTCAGATCAAATCGTGATGAACACATTTGAATTTAAAGTTTGTGAATTTTCCCGCTTCGCTGCCCGATTACGGCAAACCCTTCTCTGGATGTGTTTTTTGGCTGTAATTTTATTTTTAAACATCGGCGCGCGGATACGAACCCAGTACATGCATGACGGCACAGTGGCGCGCGAATATTTTGAGTGCAATTTTCACTTCCGGTGTTTCAGCGTGACCCTCGAAGTCGACGAAGAAGTAGTACTCCCACGCTTTGCTGCGGCTCGGGCGCGATTCAATTTTTGTCATGTTAATGCCGCCGGCTTTCAGTGCTTCGAGTGCATCGTGCAGTGCACCGACCTGATCTTTGAGTCCAAAATAGATCGATGTTTTATCGCTGCCGGTCGGATCGGCGGCGTTGTGTCCGATCACCAGAAAGCGCGTTGTATTACCGCTGGCGTCCTGAATATGCTCGGCGATCACAGAGAGTCCGTACAGCTCAGCTGCCAGCGGGCTCGCGATCGCGGCAGCATCGCTCTTTGCCGCTATTCCCGCTGCAAATGCGGTGCTGTTAACGGCTTCATATTCGATGCCGGAAAGATTTTCGGCGAGCCACCGGCGGCACTGCCCGAGAGCTTCCTGCTTGCTGCATACGCGCGAAATTTTTTCTTTCGGCACGGATGCAAGCAGCGCCAGCGAAACCGGCAGATAAATTTCGGCACAGATTTTAAGATTAGTACCGGTGAATTGATCAAACGTATGCGTTACCGCGCCTTCAATTGAATTTTCGATCGGTACGACGCCGTAATCGGCGGCGCCGTTTTCCACCGCCGCGAAAACATCAGCGATGGTCGCGGCGGGATGATACCCCACGCTTGCGCCGAATTTCAAATGCGCCGCCTGATGCGTGAATGTTGCCGGCGGGCCGAGATAGGCAATTTTCAGATTGCTTTCGAGCGCGAGCGATGCGGACATGATTTCTCGGTAGATCGCACGCGCTGCATCGTGCGGCAGCGGACCGCCGTTCAGTTTTTCAATCCGCTTGAACACCTCCCGCTCGCGCGCCGGGACATAAATTTCGCCGCCCTGCTCTTTTTTAATTTTGCCGACTTCGAGCGCAACTTTTACGCGCTCATTCAGCAGCTTCACAAGCTCTTCGTCGAGCGAATCAATTTTTTTTCTTAGGCTTTCCAGATTCATAACCAATTTATTTCCGCCCACGAATCACACGAATCAACACGAAAAAACGGATTTAAGATTCGTGAACATTCGTATGATTCGTGGGAAATTTTATTCCTCATCCTCATCTTCATTATCAAGATCGTCTTCATCATCGTCGAATTCATCTTCGTCGTCAAACTCGTCCTCGTCATCACCAAACTCGTCGTTGTCAGCGAATTCTTCGGGGGGATCGGTCAGATCTGACTGATCAGACAGATCTGACTGATCAGGTTTTTCAACTTCTTCGACCTCAATTTCTTCTTCCGCTTCATCTTCAAACAGCAGCGGGGTGGCATTTTCTTCTTCACGTTTTTCGAGCTCTTTTTCGATCGCCGGAATCTGCTTGGTTTTTGTTTTTGCCCCGGGTTCAATTTCAACGCGCTTTAATTCGTCCATGCCCGGCAGATCATCGAGGCTGCGCAATCCGAAATGTTCCAGAAAGCGCTGTGTGGTTCCGAACAGCCAGGGGCGCCCCGGCAGTTCGCTGCGCGCGACCACTCTGACAAGCTGCATTTCAACCAGATTCCGCAGGACCTGATCGACCGCCACGCCGCGTACAGATTCAATTTCAGAACGCAGTACCGGCTGGCGGTAGGCGATAATCGCCAGCGTTTCGAGCGCCGGCTTTGACAGTTTCGTCGTACGATCTTTATCCAGCAGCGTACGCACCCACGGGCCGCAGCTGATTTCGTTTTGCAAACGGTATCCGCCGGCGATTTCGGCAACGCAGAGTCCGGTGCCGCCGCGGTTGAGTTCGTCTTTCAGCGCTTCAACGGCTTCGTCGATCTCTTTCTCTTTAATCGCGCCGAATGGCTCATACGCACCGCCGTAGTGCGCGCCGGCATCCGTCAGTACTTTGCGGATCTCTTTGACCGTGAGCGGTTTTTTTGCGGCGAACAGCAGCGCGCCGATAATCTGCTTGAGTTCAGGAAGTATCTCTACACCGCTCATATCTGTATTTCCTCCGCCGGAGTCCCCTCTTCCATCCGCACCGGCGCCGGGTCTTCACCGCCCTCCGTCTGTTCGATAACAATTTCTTCAAAATGGCCGTCCTGCCGCGCGGTCAAGCGGTTCAGCTTGATCAGCTCCAGCACCGCCAGAAATGTACAGACGATCTCCTGCCGCGAGCGCATATTACGAAATATCCTGCCAAGCGTCAGCGGCTTCCCGTTTTTCGTCACTTCAAGAATATAGTCCACTTTTTCACTGATTGTAAACTGCTCGGCAAAAATTTCCTGCAATTCTTCCTTCGGCGCACGGTCGAGTGCTTTATTCAGCGCCGCAATCAGATCAAAAATGCTGACGTCCTGCATGCCGACGTCCGGCTGTGCGCCGAGTTCAACGTGTTCGCCTTCACGCAGAAAAACATTTTCCTGAATTTCTTCCAGATGTCCCAGAAAACCGGCGGCATCTTTAAATTTTTTATATTCGACCAGCTGCCGGACAAGATCCCAGCGCGGATCCTCTTCATCGTCCTCTTCCACCGGACCGCGCTCTTCGTCCGGCAGCAGCATCCGGCTTTTAATCACCATCAGCGTCGCCGCCATCACAATAAAGTCGCCGGCGATTTCGAGATTCAGAATTTTCATCAGCTCGAGATATTCCATGTACTGCGTGGTAATACGGTTGATGGGAATATCATAAATATCCAACTCTTCTTTTTTGATGAGATAAAGCAGCAGATCGAGCGGTCCTTCGAATACTTCGAGACTGACCTTATATTCCTCGTTCGGCAGTAATTCAGGCGTATGCATTTATTCCGGAATAATGAGCTGAAGTCCGTTGATTTTCAAGAAATGCCGATCGCGAGTAATCAGCGGCGATTTTTCGGCGCAGGCCGCCGCCGCAATCCAGATATCGTTCACCGGCAACGGCGTTCCGTTGCGGAGCAAATCGGCCCGCAGCAGCGCGTAATATTCCGCGACATAAGGAGACGTTGGAAGAATATCCACTGACCGCTGCGACAAAAACTGATCAAGCCGGCGACGGTTTTCCGCTTCCCGGCAGCCAAGAACAAACCCGAAAAGGAGTTCGCCTAAAACGACTACCGGAACGCGGATGGAATCAAATTCCGCCAGCAGATTTTTCGTGGAGAGTTCACCTCGAAATAAATCGCTCATTATATTTGTATCAACAACTGCGGATCTCACTCCCACATCTCCGGCTCAATCACCCGCGCGCTGTTGATTGCTTCTGTAACCTTGCGATACTCCTCATCATCCCATGTGCCGAAAATCGAACTGAAATCAATCTTACTTTTCTTCTCTGCCCCGTCCATATAACCTTTTTCGGCAACCGGCTCATTCAGCGTGTCCGGAACATCATCAATCGGCACCAGTTTCGCGATTTTTTTACCGGCGCGCTCAATAATGACATTTTCGCGGCGGATCGAAACCAGATTAAGAAGTTCACCCAGATTTTGACGGGCTTTGACTGCTGAAACTGTAATACTCACAATGCACCTCCAATGGACATAACCATATCAATTGACATGATCACGTCAACTATTCCAGTCCAACAGCTTTGCGTGCGGCTTTCAAAGTTTTATGTGCTTCAACGCGTGCTTTTGCCGCGCCTTTTTGCAAAACCTCTTCAACGTAATCCATGTTCTTCTCGAGCTCGGCGCGTCTGGCGCGCAGCGGTGTGAAATAGTCGTTAATCATCGCGAGCAGCTCTTTTTTCGCAGTGCCGTAGCCGAAACCGCCGGCGCGGTAACGCGCCGCCAGATTCGCCGCCTCGGCATCAGACGCAAACAGTTTATAGAGCGCAAACGCTGTGCACGCGTCCGGGTTTTTGGGATCTTCGAGCGGCGTGCAGTCCGTCACGATTTGCATCACGCGTTTTTTAAGCGCCGCCGGATCGCCGAAAATTTCCAGCGTATTACCGTAGGATTTTGACATTTTCTGTCCGTCGACGCCCGGAACCACCGCGACGGATTCACGAATGGACGGCTCCGGAATCTTAAATGTTTCGCCGAACTCGTTATTAAACTTCATTGCCAGATCGCGCGTGATTTCAACATGCTGTTTCTGGTCGCGCCCCACCGGTACAATGCCCGCCTGCACAATCAGAATGTCCGCCGCCATCAGCACCGGATAAGTGAACAGGCCGTGACTCGCCGCAAACCCCTTCGCCACTTTATCCTTATAGGAATGGGCGCGCTCCAGCAGCCCCATCGGACAGATGACCGACAGCAGCCAAGTTAATTCCTGAACTTCCGGCAGATCGCTCTGCCGGTAAAACGCCGTGCGCTCCGGATCAAGGCCGGCGGCGAGAAAGTCAAGCGCAACATCTTTTACCTGTTCGCGCAGCAGCGCTGCATTATGCACCGTTGTCAGCGCATGATAATCGGCAATGAACAAAAACGCCTCGCCCTCATTCTGCAGCTCCAGCGCCGGTTTCATCATGCCGAAATAGTTGCCGAGATGCAGTTTTCCTGACGGCTGAATTCCTGAAAGTATTCTCATTCCAAACTCTCCATTCCGGCACAAAAATCCCGCCGGACTTAAAACTTTTGAATCATAAAGGCTTGCGGCTTCAGTTCAACCAAAATAGTCATTGCGGCACAGCGCGAAACGAAATACTTACGGAAGATATACCGCCTAATGATTTTTTAACGTGTGCAGGAATGCTTCACGCAGCTCGGGAACAGAAAAACCGGCGGTGTCGATTTCGGTATAGCGCCGGCCGATGTGTTCCGGAGCATGGGCATCGGAAGATTGAATCACCGGCCAGCGCGCGGCAGTTTTTTTATCGATCATTTGCCGGTTTACCGCTTCAAGTGCGTCGTAAGGAAGTTCCGGCAGAAATCCGAGCACATTGAGCGCGCCGTACATTTCACGGTCGATATGCGCCGGAATACACAGCGCGCCGGCGGCGAGCGCCATGGGAATCAGATCAAAATATGAAATATCGGCGGCATAAACCAGCAGTTTATCGACGAATTCAATAATTTCCTCATCGACCGTGATCACCGGCTGCTCACCGAACCGCTCCGGGTCATTTTTAATTTCCGGTATGCGCGCGTAAATCATTTCACCGAATTCCACAGCCGGCGCGAGCTGATCAAACAGACACAATACATGCACCTCTTCTGCCGTCGTCACTTCGAGGCCGTAAAGACAGTGCATTCCGGCAGCAACACAAGCACGATGAAACGCCGGCAGATTGCGCGTGCAGTTATGATCCGTCAGCGCAATGCAATTCATGCCGGCACGCTGCGAGCGCGCCACGATTTCGCGCGGCGACATATCCAGCGACGCGCACGGCGACAGGCAGGAATGAATATGAAAATCAACGAACGCCTTCATTGATAAATCCTAAATTCGAATATCGAAATTCGAAACATTTTTTCTTTCGTGCTTCGTTATTCGTGCGTCGAATTTTACTCGCCGAGGCACTTGGCGAGTTGCACGGTGGTTTTGTACTGATTTTTAGACGAAACAAACAGCGCAATATTTTCTTTGGCGGCAGCTTCGCGAACGTCCTGTTCTACCCTACGTCCGCTGCAGAAAATAATGCCGGATGCACCGGTAAGCGCAGCGACGGCGACCGTGTTTTTATGCGCCTGGATTGTAATCAGAGCGGTACCCTCTTGCATATTTGCCATCACATCGCTGAGGAGATCGGAGGTGTAACCGCCGGTCAGTTCAATTGTGTCCGGCGCCGGCTGTAACAGTTCAAGACCGTCAAATTTCAGTTCATTTACTTTCATCAGAACTCTCCTCTTTCGGGGTTAAATAAACAACCGATTTAACCATCGTTCCCATGTCAATGCCGGACTGGATTTCGAACTCGTCAGACAGGCGTTTAGTGTTTGGCAGACCCATGCCGGCACCGAATCCCTGCGACCGGATCCAGTCGTTCGCGGTCGAAAACCCTTCTGTCATGGATTTTGCAATATCGGGGATGCCGGGACCGAAGTCGTTGGCAGTAATGCGTACGCGGTCACGGTCGATATACAGTGTGAGCGTGCCACCAAGCGAGTGTGCGATGATGTTGATCTCCAGTTCATAACACGCAACGGCGGCGCGGCGGATGATTTTCGGCGGGATATCGCGGGCGCGGAGCTGTTCACGCAGTTCGGCGGATGCCTTGCCGCCGGCGTCGAAGCCATAGCGCGTCAGCCGGTAAACGCGATAAAAAATACAATTATCAGATGACGCCGGCGGTGAAATCTGCCCGCTTTCCGTTTCCATCACAGTAAGCTGGCGCGACAGCTCCTGAATCAGTGCGACGTTGATATTGCGCAGCGTAAGCATGCCGACCAGTTCATTTTTGCGGTTGACTACCGGATAGCGCCGGTAGGGATATTTACTGAATGCCGACATGGCGAATGACAGCGGCTGATCCTCGCTGAGCGTCTGCACGCCGGTGGACATGTGATCGGCAACGGTGTCCTGCATCCAGTCTTGCTCATAGGCATCCATTACGTCGTGTACGGTCACAATGCCGACGACATACCGGTCGTCAACCACCGGCATACCGCTGATCGCATTGCTTTTCATAATCGTTTGCACATCGCGCATCGTACAGTGGCGCGTAACGGCAAACACTTTGCGCGTCATCACATCCCGGATTTTCAGATTCCCGGCGAGCTCTGCAATCCGCAGGGAAATATCCTCTTCCGGCTGAGGAATAGAGGGCGATGCATTCATTCAATTCCCATTACGCGTCCGGTACGGACGCTGGTTCTGAATTTTGTAAGCGGCGTAACAAACAGCGGTACGCCGAGTTTTTCGGCGGCGCGGCCGAGCGCCGGCGGAATCTGTTTGCGGTGGGCAACGATTACGCCGGCAGCACCGATCACTTCGGCGGCGCGCAGGATCTGATCGGAGAGCAGCGAGGTAATTATCAAGGGATCTTCGCCGTCATTCATCAGAATATCGCTGATCAAATCAGAGGCGAAAACATTTTTAAACGTGCGCCCTTCCCAATCTTCCGGCGCATATACAATTTCCGCCGGCAGCGCTTCAATCACAGATTTTAATGTTGTCGACACCTATTGTTCTCCCCTGTTTTCTTCCACAAACTGAATTTGATAAAAGATATTTTCAATCGCCTGCTCCACATTGATATTCTGAATCAGAAACGCATCAGAGCTTCGCAGCGGCACCGGCGCAAAATTAATCACGCCTTTAATACTGGTTTTTTTCAGCGAATCAACAATCGACTGCACAGATGATTCCGGCACCGTCAGCACCGCAACCTGAATCTGGTTTTCAATGATAAAATCTTTCATTTTACTGATGTGGAAAACCGGAATCGGCGCGGTTTCGTTAACCACCGCCGGATCGCTGTCAAAGCCCGCTTCCACGCGAATACGGACGCGCGGGAAGCCGTTATAATTCATCAGCGCCCTGCCCATTTTCCCGCAGCCGACAATGACAATTTTCTGCTTCCGGTCTTTGCCGAGAATCACATTCAGCTTTGTGATCAGCTCATCGATGCGGTAGCCGCCGCGTTTATTGCCGGAAAGCCCGAACAGTGAAAAATCCTTACGCACCAGGGACGAAGAAATTTCCAGTGCATCAGCCAGATTATCCGAAAATACACGGATAAATCCCATATCTTTCATTTTCTGCATCACACCGCGGTATTTTAATAGCCGCTCAATGACAGCCGGTTGAACTTTCATAATTTTGAATCTATCACAAAAAACCGCCGGCGCAAATCCGCAACCAAAAAACACAGCATAAATCAAACAGTTTACAAATTGCAGTTGATCTTCATGAATCTGATTTTTCCGGTTTTGCACCGGCAGGAAATCCTGTAACGTTTCCGGCGTTTATTCTGGGAGAGAGTTTGTGAGTGAAAAATCAGTCTTCAGTATAACGCCGCCCTTTAAAGATCCGGTGCGTGCCAAACTGTTCAGTATGACGCAGGGCGCGTTGGAAAAATTTCTGTATCTGGAGGAGATCAACCGCATTTATATGTGTGCGACAGAAGCCGGCAGAGAATCCGGCGATTTCCCGGGCAACGTGTTGAAAGCGGTGGACATCAGTTATGAGGTAAGCGATGCCGATCTGCAAAACATTCCGGCGACCGGCGGCGGCGTGGTGGTGGCAAATCATCCGTTCGGCGGCATTGAGGGAATTATTCTGCTGCATCTGCTGCGCCGGATTCGTCCGGATGTAAAAATAATTGCAAACTACCTGCTCGGCCGTATGCCGGAAATGAACGAATACAGCATTTATGTGGATCCGTTCGGCACACAGGCGGCAACGAAAAAAAATATCGCCGGCATGAAAGAAGTGATGCGCTGGGTGCAGGACGGACATCTGCTCGCTGTGTTCCCGGCGGGCGAAGTATCCCACATCGATTTACATAAACGCTCGGTCTGCGATCCGGCATGGAGTTCCACCATTGCGCGCATCATTCAGAAAACCGGCGCGCCGGTACTGCCGGTCTTTTTTCAGGGACGCAATGGAAATCTGTTCCAGGTGATGGGGCTGATTCATCCGCGCATCCGCACCGCCATGCTGCCGTATGAACTCGTGCGCAAACGCAGTACGGTTTTTAAAGTCAACATCGGACAGCTCATTCCGTGGAAACGGCTCGCCGAATTTGATACGGATGCACTCACCGATTATCTCCGCTTCCGTACGTACCTGCTGTGCAACCGGCAGTTAAAAGGCAAAACCAAAGTGAAGCCGAAACTTTTTGTGCGTAAACCGGCGAAACAAAAACCGGTGGTCGCGGCGGCAGACAGCGCGGCAGCGGAAGCGGAAGTGGCGGCGCTGCCGGCGGATCAGATTGTGATTGAAAACGACGAGTTTACGGTCTGTCTTGCCCCGGCAGAACAGATCCCAAATCTGCTGCACGAAATCGGGCGGCTGCGTGAAATCACCTTCCGTGCCGTCGGCGAAGGCACCGGACTGCCGACGGATTTAGATAAATTTGACCCCTATTATGCGCATCTGTTTTTATGGAACAAACAGAATAAAGAACTCGCCGGCGCCTATCGTCTGGCATTTACCGATACAGTTCTGCGCGACTACGGTGTCGCCGGATTGTATACTCACACGCTCTTTAACTACCGCGCCAAGCTGCTGGAAAAACTCGGACCGTCAATTGAACTTGGACGTTCATTTATTACACCGGATTATCAAAAAAGTTATTCGCCGTTATTGCTGCTTTGGAAGGGGCTCGCACAGGTGATCTGCCGGAATCCGGAATATAAAAGCCTGTTCGGTCCGGTGAGCATTAATAATGATTATCATTCCGCGTCGCGGCACCTGATGGCGGCATTTTTAAAAATGAATAATTTCCTGCCGGAACTGGCGGCGCTGGTAAAAGCACGCAATCCGTTCCGCTTTAAGCCGGTGAAAAATTTTGATCCGGAAACATTCAGTCAGGCGGTGACGGATGTCGACGAAGTTTCCGCGCTGATCGCCGATATTGAGACGGAACAGAAAGGCGTGCCGGTGCTGCTGCGGCAATATCTGAAACTCGGCGCAAAACTGCTCAGCTTTAATATTGATCCGAATTTCAGCGATGTGCTCGACGGATTGATGTGGGTTGATTTAACGGAAACCAGTCCGAAAATTTTAGACCGGTTCATGGGAAAAGAAGGCACCCGTGTGTTTTTGGAATATCACAACAGGAAGAGTTAACCGCGACTTGGACACGAATGTTTTAAAACCGCTAATTAAAATTTCATTTAAAAATATTCGTGTGAATTCGTGATTGGAAATAAAAATTTAAAAAGGAGAATCTAACTATGAGCAAAGTATTAATTATCGGTGCGGGCGGAGTCAGCGGCGTGGTGGTTCACAAGTGCGCGCAGAATTCAGATGTATTTAACGAAATTGTTTTGGCGAGCCGCACCAAAAGCAAATGCGATGCGATTGCGGCGCAAATCAGCATGCCGGTCAAAACCGCGCAGGTAGACGCCGATAATGTACCGGAACTGGTCGCACTGATTAAAAAAGAGCAGCCGGATCTCGTGCTGAACGTCGCACTGCCCTATCAGGACCTGCATATCATGGATGCCTGTTTAGAAACCGGCGTGGATTACCTCGACACGGCAAATTATGAACCGCTGGAAACCGCAAAGTTTGAATACAGCTGGCAGTGGGCGTATGACGAGCGTTTTAAAAACGCCGGAATTATGGCATTGCTCGGCTCCGGTTTTGATCCCGGCGTGACCAGCGTATTCTGTACCTGGATTCAAAAACACTGCCTCGATGAAATTCATGAAATTGACATCATCGACTGCAATGCCGGAAATCACGGACAGCCGTTTGCCACCAATTTTAATCCGGAAATCAATATTCGCGAAGTGACCGCAAAGGGCCGCTACTGGGAAAACGGCGCGTGGATTGAAACCGATCCGCTTTCGGTGAAACAGGAGTTCACCATGCCGGAAAACCTCGGTACGCTGAACATTTATCTGATGTACCACGAAGAGCTTGAGTCGCTTGCTAAACATATCCCGCATCTCAAGCGCGCGCGATTCTGGATGAGTTTTTCGGATAATTATCTGAAACATCTCGAGGTGCTCGAAAACGTCGGCATGACGCGCATCGACGAGGTGGAGTATAACGGGCAGAAAATTATTCCGCTCAAATTCCTCAAAGCCCTGCTGCCTGATCCGGCGAGCCTCGGCCCGCTGACTAAAGGCAAGACCTGCATCGGCTGCCGGTGCAAAGGAATTAAAGACGGTCAGGAAAAAACTATTTATGTCTACAATATTTGCGACCACGAAGAATGCTATAAAGAGGTGCGGTCGCAGGCGATTTCCTATACCACCGGCGTGCCGGCAATGATCGGCGCCAAACTCATGCTCACCGGAATATGGAAAGGCGCCGGCGTATTTAATATGGAGCAGTTCGATCCCGATCCGTTCATGGACGAACTCAACCGCTGCGGCCTGCCGTGGAAATGCGTGGAAGTATAAGTAAAACCGGTATAATTCGGCACGGAGCGTGTCGGCAGGAATTGGTGTCGCCGGTTTTATATTCTACTGCTGAATTAAAAATGAGTATTAGTGACAAGTTTTGTCAAAACCGTTATTGCACCGCAAAGGCATTTAAAAAATTGCGCAAGATATTGCTGCAGCAGTTTTTTTGTGTTTTAACCTTATTTGAAGGAGACTGAAGATGAGTAAACGTGTGATTATTGGAATTCAGATTGCAGAACGCGCAAAGCTGGCAGCGGAAGTCCAAACGGTGCTGACGGAATTCGGTTGCGATATCCGCACACGCCTCGGTTTGCACGGCGGTGAAAAAGGAAGCTGCCCGGCCGACGGTTTGATTCTGCTTGAACTCGTGTGCGATAAAAAAGCCGGTACGATCAAAGAAAAACTCGCGGCGATTCCCGGCGTGAATGTTCAAATGATGGTTTTTGAGTAGGTAGAACGCGCTCTCCGGGCGCATGATACCGGCTCACAGATCATGCTCCTGTTTTTACTTCCGCCGTTTTGCCTGCCAGGCGCACAGTTTGTCGTGAAAACAGATGAACCAGCGCTGCCGGCGAATCCAGGCGTCAAGCCGTTTTGACATGCGCATGAAGCAGAAAACTGCTGCGAGCAGAAACGGCGTCTGCGGAAAAAGCGGAATCGCGAGGCCGATGAGTCCGAGCAGCAGAAAAAAAAGTCCGGCAAGCAGCCACAGCCCGCGATGCAATGGATTGGAAATTGCCTTCATGTATTACGGGCAGCGGCCGGCAAAATTCAGCCCGAGCATTGGATCGAAACCGACCATGAGGTTCATATTCTGCAGTGCGTTGCCCGCCTGGCCTTTCATTAGATTGTCGATATGCGAAATAATCCGCAACCGGTTGGTACGAATGTCGACATCCACAATCAAATTACAAAAGTTAGTCCCGTTCACCTGTGCTGTGCCGATATTGGCCCGGTTGTCAAAAATACGCACAAACGGTTTGCCGGCATAAAACGACTTATAAATATCTATCACCTGCGCGGCGGTCATCGTTTCGTTCAGATCGGCATAAAGACAGGAGAGAATTCCGCGGCAGAGCGGCAGCACCTGCGTGGTCATCGTCACAGTGACGGCTTCACCGGCAAGCGCAGAAAGTTCCTGTTCGATTTCAACCATGTGCTGATGTCCGGCAAGCTTATAGGCATTGATCTGTTCATAGCGTGCCGGATAGTGAAACGCCGGCGACAGCTTTTTCCCGGCGCCGGAAACACCGGTTTTGCAGTCGCAGATTACACTGTTCCAATTGAAAATTTTTGCCGCTGCAGCCGGCGCAAGCCCGAGAATACAGCTCACCGCAAAGCAGCCGGGATTACCGGCAAGCTTCTGTTCCGCGCCGAACGAATGTAATTCTGGAAGTCCGTAGACTGTTTGCGACAGAAGCTCCGGCGCGGCATGTTGCGGGTTTTTCCCGATGAATGTGGCGTAAGCGTGATATTTTTCCGGTGTGGTAAAACGGAAATCGCCGCTATAGTCAACCACGTGCGCGCCTTTATCCAGCTCAGCGCCGGCAGTTTGCATGCCGACTCCATCCGGCGTGGAGAAGAAAACTGCGTCGTAGATTTCCTGCGCCCTGGGATCGTCCGGCGTCACAACAATGTCATCACAAAAACCGGTGAGGTGCGGGTACACATCACTGATCCTCATGCCGGTTTCCTGTGCAGCGACAAGACACCCGATTTTAAATTCCGGATGTTTTAACAGCAGTTCAATAATCCCGACGCCGCCATACCCCGTCGCTCCAACAACTTTTACACTCTTCATTTAAATCCTCACTGGGCACATGTTCAAAAATCAGATTAATATAGACCCTTGCAGTTTTGTGCCAAGCCTTAAAAATCAGAGGAGTGTGGTGAAAATCGGAGTGATTTCAGATACGCATGGACAGATCGATCTGGCGCTTTCCGCCGCGCGCGAATTTATTTTTCGCGGCGTTGACGCCGTTGTTCATTGCGGCGATATCGGCACCGGCGCGGTGCTGTTGGAAATGGCGGTACTGTTTAGTGCATTGGATATTCCGATCTATGCCGTTATCGGCAACTGCGATCTGCAGTCTGCCGCGTATGAAGTTGTGGAAACCGCCGGTGTAAAAATTCCCGGTCGTTTTGCCGACTTGAATTTTGCCGGACACCGCGTCGCCGTGCTGCATGGCGACGATGAACAGCGCTTTGAAACCACCGTGAATTCCGGCGACTATGATTATATCTTTTTTGGGCATTCCCATGCACGGCACGACGAAACTGCAGGAAAAACACGGTTGGTGAATCCCGGCAGCGCCGGGCGCGGCATGCATCCGTCCGGCGCCGTTGTCGATCTGGGATCAGGTGATGTTTCGTTTTTTACCATTCGGCGGTGAAGCATGCGCGCTTGATGATATTCGGTCGCCGGCTTTCCTCTGCGTATTTTTTGCGTATCTGCCTTTTCCTTGTTTTGCATTGTAAAGTTAAGTGTGGTTCAGTGTATTCGCGGTTAACCAATGAAAGAGAGTAATTATGGAAAATCCACCGGTCGCCTATGAAAATCTTAAATTTTTGAACAGTGACGCCTGCCGTTCAGCGCGCCTCGGGCTTGAGTATCTGCATCCCGAAATTGTAATGAATGAACACCGGATCAAATCAACGCTCGTTCTTTTCGGCAGTGCCCGCATTCCGGCGCCGGAACACGCCGGCAGCGCAGTGAACAAACATCTGGCAGAATTCACGCCGTATTATGAAGAGGCGCGCAAACTGGCGGAAATCATCAGCTGTGAATCGCAAACTGAACATGGATGCGAATTTGTCATCATCACCGGCGGCGGCGGCGGAATTATGGAAGCCGGCAACCGCGGCGCAAAAGATGCCGGTTGTAAATCGATTGCACTGAACATCACTCTGCCGCACGAACAGAAACCGAATCCGTATGTCACCGAAGATCTCTGTTTCCGCTTTCACTATTTCAATATGCGCAAAATGCACTTCATGCGCCGCGCGAAAGCCGTCTGCATTTTTCCGGGCGGTTTCGGAACACTCGATGAGCTGTTTGAGATGTTAACCCTGATTCAAACCGGAAAAATTCCGCCGATACCCGTCATTCTTTTTGGCACTGAATTCTGGAAAAAACTCATTGATTGGGACTGTCTGGTCGAAAGCGGACTCATCAGTCCTGAGGATGTCCGCATTTTTACTTTCTGCGAGGACGCCGAAGAGGCCTGCAAAATCATTAAAGATTTTTATGCATCAGAAGGCATCAGGCATTGAAGCGCACAGGTGCCGGCATCATGTTCGTCCGGTGCCTGAAACTATGAGCCCGGTGCCAGTGTCCATAATAAATAAATACTCATCGCAAGAGTAAGCGCAGTTTTAAAAAACAGCACAAACAGTTTTGCCCAGACAGTGCCCCAGGCAATATGCAGCGCCGGTGAATGCTGTTTCAACCGCACCCATTCCGTAAAAAACGCGCCGGCAAAGGAGCCGATTAAAATTCCGGCAATTGTTCCCAGCACCGGAAAAATGCCGCTGCCGATGAATGCGCCGGCAAGGCCGCCAATCATTGCAATAAAACCGGCAAGCGCGGAACCGGCACGTTTTTTAACGCCGAGATATCCGGCGATCGCTTCAAAAATTTCAGCAACAGCACAAAGCACCGTAAACAAGATTAGGATACCGGTGCCGGGAGCTCCGGTGCTCATATGCGCGATGACGCCGGCGGCGAGCACCAGCCATGTGCCGGAAAATGCAAGACTGGACATCAGCAGTCCGGTCATACAAAACATCACAGCGATAATAAATAATATGGTTTCCATGTGCCGGACTTCAGCATGCGTTTACTGTTTTTGCAAAATCATTTACCGGTAAAGATCGGCGGCAGTCTGTAAAAGCATACTTCCTGCTGCTCTTTTTGATTTGTGAACAGTGATATTATTTGCAGACGGTTCTTGCCCCGAAAATATCCGATCCAATGCGAATATAGGTGGCGCCCTCTTCGATGGCGATTTCAAAATCGTGCGACATCCCCATGGATAGCTCCGGCAGCGGTGTGCCGGTCTCATCCTGCAGACGGTCGCGCAGTGCGCGCAGCGCCGCGAAATGTGTGCGCGCTTTTTCGACATCGGGTGTGAACGGCGGAATAGTCATTAACCCGTGAACCTCAATCCGTGCACTTTGATTTGCGGCTTCAATCAGCGTCGCTGCTTCATCCGGCGCGCAACCGGATTTAGACCCTTCGCCGGAAACATTCACCTGGATTAAAACCGGCAGCGGCAGTGCGCTATACTCGTCGAGTGTTTGAATCAGTTTGACGGAATCAACGGAATGGATCATCCGGAAAATACCGGATGCAGCGATGCGCGCTTTGTTGCTCTGCAAATGGCCGATCAAATGCCAATGCAGATTCGGCGGACACATCGGAATTTTAAGCTGCGCCTCCTGCACTTTATTTTCACCGAATACAATCTGTCCGGCGGCGGCGGCCTCTATGACAGCGTCCGCCGGTTTTGTTTTTGAAACGGCGACGAGTTTAATTTCGCTCTGCGCGCGTCCGGCTTTTGCGCATGCCGCGACAATGCGCTGTTCAACTGCTTTTAAATTTTCGGAGATCATCTTTAACCACTAATCTGCACTAATTTTATTTTTAACCACAGAATACACTGAAAACACAGAATCCGTGTGTTCGATGTATTCCGTGATGAATATTTATGTTTTCGCAATAAGTTTTATCACCAGCATTTCGAGGATCATTTCCTGAGGCACGCCGCTGGAGAAGAGTTGTTCGTGTGTTTCCAGCAGATATTTCTGCCTTACACGTAATTCATCCGCCGTAAAATTTTTTGCCTGTTTGCCCAGTTTGGATGTACGGAACCAGTGCGTATCGCGCGGGTCAGACGGAAACTGTGCGAACATGCGTTCCATTTCAGGGTCGTTCGACCACTGCACGGACGCCGCGCCAAATCCGCTGCCGATTTTCAGCCAGCCCTGATCAATATAGGCGCGATATTGCATCATATTCTGAAACTGTCCTTCCACGGCGAACATGATAGCCACCGGCGCTTCATTTTGAAAAATCAACTGCCGCAAAATGCGGAGGGCTTCATCGAGCCGGCGTTCACCGAGTGCATCAGTAAAATCCCAGCCGACCGCTTCGGCAGAGGATGAAGTAATCGCTTGTACATCCTCTGCGGTAATTTCCTTGCGATCGCCGATATAGAGCTCCAGCTTTTCCGCTTCCATCGCGAGCTGACGCGTGTCCATACCGACTTTGTCCAAAAACAGATCGAGCGCGTCTTCAGGAATCCGGCAATTTACATCCGTAAACATTTTTTTAGCGCGCTCACGGATCAGCGGACGTTTTTTGTAATTCTGTTCCGGTAGATCATAGACTTCAACTTTGCCGGCGGCCTCGCAAATTTTATAAAATGCCGACCGCCGGTCGATGCCCGGCGCAGAAATAATGAGATGATGTCCGTCCGGCAGCCCCTTTTGAATATCGCCCGCCAGCGTGTTGAGCAGATTCTTGACGGCATCATTTTTGCTGATAATTTTATCTTTGAAAATTGTAACATTGCACAGCCAGACGGTTTTCTGTCCGCCGAACAGTCCGGCCGTGCGAATGGCACCGATGCATGTTTTTAACGCCGCGATCGCGTCGTCAATCGTCTTGACATCGCCGTTCACTGTTTCAAGTCCGAGCACCTGCTCACTTGCGGGACAAAGCGCCTCGACAGCCGTACGCGCATTCACGCTCACCAGATATTCATCTGCTCCAACGATCAGTTTTACAGCCACGGCAACATTCCTTCATTGCTTTATTCCGCCATTTTAATCATAAAATACATACATGAGCAACACACACGACGATGGAATGACGCGTCCGCTCTGGGCGCCGTGGCGCATCGACTATATTCGCGGCGCAAAAACCGGCGGCTGTTTTCTCTGCCGCTATTTTTCCGAAACAAACGACCGTGAAAATTTAGTTCTATATCGCGGAAAATTCTGCGCTGTAGTCATGAACCGCTTCCCATACAGTAGCGGCCACCTGCTCGTTACCCCGTTGCGGCACACCGCCACGCCGGAAGATTTTTCCGGCAATGAGGCGGCGGAAATGCATCAGCTCATCGTAAAATCATTGCAGGTGCTGCGTGAAACAATGGCTCCGGAAGGATTCAACATCGGATTCAATCTCGGACAGGCCGCCGGCGCCGGACTGCGCGATCATGTGCATCAGCACATCGTCCCGCGCTGGAACGGCGATACAAATTTTATTCCTGTGCTCGGCGGTCCGCGCGTCATTCCCGAAGCCCTGCTCGCAACTTACGATCTGCTCGCCGGAAAATTTTAACAGCGAAATATAGTATTTTAAAATAACATTGTCAGACTCTTGATCTTTGTGGCATCGCGCGCTCATCAAAGCCTATACGATGGATTTGCGGGAACGGATCGCGGCCTTTGTCAAAAACGGCGGATCGAAAGTTGAGGCAGCTAAACGGTTTCATGTCGGGCGGCGCACCGTCTATCGGTACCTCCAATGCCGCCGGAACGCTCGAGCCCAGGCAGAACTGGGGACATTGGCGTACGCTTGATCCGGACGCGCTCCGGCATGAGGTGGAAAAGGATCCCGACGCCACGCTCGAGGAGTCCGGAGAACGCCTTGGGGTCCATTTCACGACCGTCTGGCACGGACTGAAAAGGCAGAACCTCACATTAAAAATCGGGCGCTACCTCGAACGGGATGAGGTGCAACGCTGACTGTTCCAGCGGGAACTCGACCGTCTGAGAGACCGTCCGGTGTACTTTCTCGACGAAAGCGGCATGGACCACTGCCTGTACCGGCCCTGCGCCCGTTCACCGCAGGGCCAGCCGGTCTATACGGATGTTGCTAGAGGGCAGCGTGGACGAACCAGTATCATCTCCGCATCCCGCAACGGACGCCTGGTGAGTCCGATGACCTTTGAAAGACATTATAACAGTGCCGTAGTGGATGCCTGCTTTTCAGATGTCCTGTTGCCTTCCATTCCCCCAGGCAGTGCCATCGTTCTGGACAATGCAAGCTTCTATGCAGGCTCTCCACACAGGCGCTCGTGGAAGCCGGTGGTTGTACGTTGATGTTCCTGCCTCCATACCTCCTCCCGACTTAAATCCGTTCGAGCATCTCTGGGCCTCAAGATATCAATCTGTAAAGGGCTCAAAGACACGGAGGACAAGGTTAACTACATTACAGAAATGTGTCTGTGTTATTGCTAAAGATTATATCATTGGAAAATTTTATCATTTTGGTACACAACTTATTCCGCAACCGAAGTAAAAACGGTTGTCATACCTTAACTCATAAAGATTTCAATACTTCGGCATATTCCAACAAACCGGCGGGATCGTTCATTTCATCCGTATCGTTTTTCAAATCGTAAAGTCTGGCCGAGTAGTGCCCTTGTATAAAAATTGCAAACATCGTACTCATTCCTTTATTTTGGCGTTATCGAAGTTTCATTGTGCGAAACAAAAATGCGGTGGCGTTGACCGTGCCACTCAACAGAAAATTCAATACTCTTCCAGTGCGACGGCAGCGACGGTTTCAGTGTAATTCCGCTTTCGTCCGCATTCAGTCCTGCAAAGCCGAACACTGCACTCATCCATGCGCCGCCGTTTGCCGCCGGATGTGTTCCGCCAATATACTGCGGACCGATGTACCGTTTCGACTGTCCCGTCAAATCCACCGTCGCCGTTTTCATGAAATAGTTATACGCCCAGTCCGGTCTGCCGATTTCTGCCGCGACCATTGCGTACATGCACGCACTCAGACTTGATCCGTGCTCTGTGCGCGGCTCATAATATTCCCAGTTCGCCTGTTTGATTCCTGGTGAATATTCGTTACGGAATAGATAGAGCATCTGAATTACGTCAGCCTGTTTCAAAATCTGTGTGGCAACGGCAGGGCCGTTACCGCCACCGAGATATTCTGTCGGGTCAAGCATGCGCGCTTTCACCTCGCTGAGCGTTATGTCTTCTAATTTTTTATAGTTATCAAACTGAGGAATAATTCCGGCGGCATCCGGCGCCGGAATATAAAGTTTTTCAGCAAAGTCACGCCAGTTATCAAGCTCTGCTGAAAATTCTATTTTCTCATCCAGCGCCGCGAAAAATTCCGGTGCGCGTTCTTCTAGCATCTCCAGCATGGCAAGAGTCGATTCCATCGTGTGTTTCGCCATCCGGTTGGTGAACGCGTTATTGTTCACACGCTCGTGATATTCATCCGGACCGACGACATCAAGCAGCTCATAACGCGATTTATCTTTTTTATAATATGCATATGAAAAGAAGAAACGCGCACATTCAATCATCAACTCCGCCGCACCGGCGGTGAAAATTGAAAAATCGCCGGTTTGTTTAAAATACTGATCCACCGCGTAAACCATATCGGCGCTGACGTGAATCTGTTTGTCACGAAAATAGGTACGCATCGGACGGCCAGTAAAAACGTCGGTGACGTTAAAATATGAGCATGCATCGTCGCCGGTTTCCTGACTTTCCCATGCGAAAAATGCGCCACGAAATCCAAGCTCTGCTGCTTTACGGCGCGCGCCGTCAAGTGTATGACAACGGTATAAAATCAGATTACGTGCCACTGCCGGATCGATCAGCGAAAATACCGGTGTCATGAACATTTCCGTGTCCCAAAAAACCGCGCCTTTGTATACTTGTCCAGAGAGACCGCGCGCCGGAATTGAAAGACGGTCTGAATGGCGCGGCGCGACAAGTAACAGTTGATACAAACTGTACCGCAGTGCGAATTGCGCTTCGTCATCACCGGAAATTTTAACATCACAGCGCTTCCACAGTGTTTCCCATTGCGCGGCATGTGCAGCTTTCAGCCGCTCATAGCCCGCCTCTTTTGCTCGACGGCTGTTCGCGCGTGCTGTTTCCAGCGGGTTGTCGCAATCCAGTGAAGTATAAATCGAAATATATTTATTAAACGCGTTCTTTCCGATCCACTCTGTTTCAGTGCAGACTGCAATCAGAACCCCCTGCTCGCCGGTTTTCACCAGAACATGATTTTCAGATTGCTCAACGCACTGAAAATGCGGACCGTTGATATCCCATACATCTGAGTTGATCGATGTTTTGACCGGCATCGTGGATCTATATCTCAAGCAAATCAGATGGATATCATCCATTGAGACAAACCGCTCTGCTTCCACGTTACCGTTTTCATATTCGGTCTTGCGCGACAGGATGCCATGGCGAATATTAAGCGACTGTTCGTGCGCAAGAATATTTCCGGCGTTTCCCACCGTTGTAAACAACCCGTTCGGCGCATTCACCGGTTCACGCCATTTCCCGGGAACCTGATCATATACGCCGTTTAGAATGCACGCGGTCAGTTCTTCTTTCGTGTGTTCTTCCAGTGTGCCGCGATAACCCATATAGCCGTTGCCGAGCATGAAACGGCTGCCGTTCAGCCTAATCTCTTCCAGAGAATATCCTTCTGTTTTATAAACCCACATTATATCCTCAGTTAAAAAATTCATACACATCCGCCAGGGAAAAACATGTCATGTCACGGTAAACCACGTCCGCATTTGTCAGAATTTTTTCATCGCCGATCCCCATTGTGCGCATTCCCGCTGTTTGCGCCGCTTCAATTCCGGCAAACGCATCTTCAATTACTAAACACTCTTCTGGCGCCAGTCCGAAGCGGGTCTGTGCCAATATAAAAATTTCAGGGTCGGGCTTCGGCTTTGTCACGTCCGCTCCGCCGAACACCGCATCGAAATAATCATTCAACTCAAGCAGATCGATTATCATTCCGGCGCTTTTACTGGCGGAACAAACTGCACATCGAATCCCGGCGGCGTTCAGCTCATTTAAAAAATCCAGTACACCCGGCAGAATTTCCGACGGAGTCAGCTGTTTTACCATCGCGACATAACGGCTGTTTTTTTCATCCGCAAACGCTTCTTTTTTGATACCGGAATATTTTTTCTCCGCGCGCTCCAGAATAATTTCCAGCGACGCCATCCGGCTGACGCCTTTCAGCCGTTCATTGATGTCTTCGTCAAAATAGATTCCAAGTTTATCTGCCAGCTCTTTCCACGCGATATAATGATATTTTGCCGTGTTAACAATTACGCCATCCAAATCAAACAAAACGGCCTTAAGACTCACGCTACACCTGTGTCAGTTGTATAGTTTTAATTTCAAAAGGACGGAATGGCAGATTCAGCACGCTGTCCTCCGGAAAATTTCCAAGACATTTTATCGGTTCTTCAAGCAGATTGACTTCCGCCGCATTAACCGCACACCGGAATTTCATCTCCGCCGTACCGGAATTTCCTTTGCATTCGTAGAGCCGCAAAATCAGGTCGTCAGAATCTTCGGCTTTTTTGATGGTCTCGAGGCGAATACTATTACCATCAATGGCGAACGGAAATTTAAAATCGTGTTTTCCGGCGAGTATCCAGCGCGGCTGATTGAAGATTGCGCCCTGCTCCGCGACATCACTTTCTGCCAGATTTCCGGCGTGCGGCACGATGGCGTAACGGAAACAGTGTTCGCCGCGGTCGGCATCGGGATCCGGAAAAGCCGGCGCGCGCAGCAGCGACATGGAGATGACGCTGCCTTTTATTTTGTGTCCGTATTTTCCGGCGTTGAGCAATGCGACGCCGGAATCTGCTTCTGAAAGATCGGTGTATTCGTGCGCCGCAACTTCAAACTGTGCCTGCTCTTCGGAGGTATTGTTTTCGGTGCTGCGATGCAGTACGCCGAACTGAATGTTAAATCCGGCGGTTTTATTTTTCACCGCCACCGGAACATTCACGCGGAGCAGCCGGTGTGTTTCGTTCCATTGCACCTGATTTTCAACTTCAAGTGCTGCGCCGGTTTCCGGGAGTATGATGCGCTGCTGAATGATCGAGTTTCCGACCGCCAGTTTGAGATTTAAAATCTGTGCAACGGCGCCGGTTTCCAGCGCGGCGGTTCCGGCGGCGTGCGCGGTGTCGATTAACGCATCCGGATAAAACGGGTCGATATCCCACGCATCCCACTTCACCGGATAATCGGCGTACAGCGCGAGTTCATTGGCGGCTTCGTTTTCGATGAATATTTTTCCGGTGCGCCTATCCTGCGCAAAAAGCACTGCACCGTTTTCGTTGAGCTGATAAAGGGCGTGCTCGTTTTCGAGCGTCAGCGGAAAATCAGCGGCAGTGAGTTCGCGCGTTTGAATTTCCGGCGCCGGAGTTTCCGCCGGAGTTAAAACGGTGCTCGCAAGTCCGGGCTGTTCGAGTTGAATCCAAAGTTCATTTCCGACGGTTTGCGCCGGCAGAATTTTTCCGGCGGTTTCAACCGGCGATGCGGACGGCAGACGAACAATATCGCTGCGCCGGAAATTGAGTGAATTCACAACGGTAAATCCGGCGCCGGAATTTTCCGGCGCGGCGCTCTGCCACAGTTCATCCAGTTCGCGGTTGATTTCGGCATAGTCATTGAGCGTGTCTTCAGCAACGCCGGCGATGCTGCTGCCGGGCAGTACATCATGAAACTGATTCGACAGAAATTTTTTCCACAGCGCTTCGAGTTTTTCCTGCGGATAAATTTCCGGTGCGAAGAGAGCAAACAGAATTTCGGTGTCACGCAAACGGTGTTCAGTCTGCCGGTTGCCTGCTTTAATTTTTGCCTGCGACGTCAGTGTTCCGCGATGCAGTTCAAGATAAAGCTCGCCGTTCCATTCCGGCAGCCGGTTTGAATACCGGTCCAGCTTTTCAAAAAATCCGGCGGCGGTTCCGAAGCGCACGCGCGGCGCGGCTGCGAGATTTTTCATCAACAGTCCGTCTTCAATAAACTCTTCGGTCGGTCCGCCGCCGCCGTCGCCAATGCCGAACGCCGCCAGCGCCAGCGGCGCGGTTTCCTTTTCCTGACAGTTGTCGCGTCCGAATGAAAGCCGCGACGGAATCAGTTGTTCATTATAGTTTCCGGTGGGCGGCAGATGCGTGAGCACTTCCGAACCGTCGATGCCTTTCCAGCGAAAGCTCGTGAACGGAAATTGATTGTAGCGGTTCCATGAAATTTTAATCGTCATGAAATACGACACGCGTGCCGATTGCAGCAGCTGCGGCAGACACGCGGAATAGCCGAATACGTCCGGCAGCCAGAGGTGATTCACATCGACGCCGAATTTCTGCATGAAGTACCGTTTGCCGTAGAGCAGTTGGCGCGCGAGCGCTTCGCCGCCGGAAATATTGCAATCCGCTTCCACCCACATTACGCCGAGGCATTCCCAGCGTCCGGCGGCAACCTGTTCTTTAATCTGTTCAAAGAGCGCCGGATAATATTTTTCCGTCCAGTCATAATGAAACGGAGCGCTCGCGCCGAAGATGTATTCCGGATATTTTTTAATGTTGGCGAGCTGGCGCGCAAAGGTGCGTCCGCATTTGCGAATGGATTCTTCCATGTGCCACAGCCACGCGGTGTCGATGTGCGCGTGTCCGATTGCCGTAAATTCCAGCTCATGATTTTCCGGCGCAGCGAAACAGGCCTGAATTAAATCTGTGCATTCGGCAAGTTTGCCGGAATCGTAAAGTCCAACTGCGTCGCAGAGTGTATGGCTGAGTTTTTTCCGGCGCTCATGATTTTCCGGCAATGACCGCGCCTGATCAATTAACAGCGCAACACGGCGCTCTAAGTCATAAAGTTCCGGACGGAGCGAAACCAGTCGCGCAAATTTTACAGATGAACAGGCATCGGCAATTTTTTCTTCTTCCGGAAACGGACCGGTGCCGGGCTGAATCGCCCCGCCGCTGTCGACCACCGGACGCTCTACACCAAACAGCGTCGCCGCCGTGGCTTCACCGAAACATAGAATGTTATCGCCGGGTTTTGCTTCCAGCGTAAACAGCTCGTGCCGGAAACGCGGCATGAAAATTGATCCGGCGGTTAAGGAGTACACCGGAACGCCGTCCGGATTAAACAGCAGCAGTTCGCCGTTCACATTCACCAGCAGTGCGACCGGATTTCCGGAATTCCAGTCCGCCGGAATTTTCGCCGCAATTTTAAACCAGCCGAGTTCGCCGTTTGTTCCCCAGACCTGATTTTCCGGCACCGGACGAAACGGCAGTGCCGGAATTTTTTCAAACGGCAGAAACGGCTCTGCCGGCGCAAACTCCAAATCAATTTTAATCTGCTCCGCAAACTTAGCGCGTGCCAGCCGCGCTAACCATTCTTCCGCCCGTTCAATCCGGTGCGACTCCCATTCACTTTTCATCTGTAATGATTCCTGTGCCTGTATATTCAAACGATTGATGCAGTCTGAGATCGCGCGAAGATGAACCGGCATAAAGAACAAACGTTCCCGGCTCGACGCACCAGCATTTTTGACTGACGTTATAAAATGACATATCACGCAGTGAGAGCGTAATTGAAACGGTTTTTTCTTCGCCGGCAGCGAGATGCGCTTTCACAAACCCTCTCAATTCTTTTTGCGGGCGCTTTACACTGCACTCCACATCCTGCAGATAAAATTGAACTGTTTCCGCGCCATCCATTGAACCGGAATTTTTTATTCTGCAGGATATTTCAGCAATCGAATCCGGCGCGGCGGATGGCTGTATGTGCAGATCGGAATAGGTGAATTCTGTATATGAAAGTCCTCTGCCGAATTCAAACAGCGGTTTCACATCGAATGAATCAAAGTACCTGTAGCCGACAAATATTTCTTCTTTGTAGCGGCAGATACCCGCCTGATATTCGCCGATGGCATGCGCCGGTGAATCGGCCAGTTTTTCCGGAAAGGTTATCGGCAGTTTGCCGGAAGGATTCACCGCGCCGAACAGAACTTCCGCCAATGCGGTGCCCCCTTCCATTCCGGCGTATGACGTCCACAAAACAGTGGCGGCGTGATTAATCCACGGCATTTCAACGGGAGCGCCGGACATGATGATAACGATGGTGTCCGGCTTTATTTTCAGCACCGCCTCCAGCAGTCCATCCTGCCCTTCCGGCAGGCGCATATCCGGGCGGTCTCTGGCTTCCGTGTCGTATTGATGATTCAGCCCGCCGATAAAAATTACGGTGTCTGCTCGCTGCGCGGCATCAATTACAGATGCGTAGGCGGCATGAATATCCGGCACGGTTTCTTCCGGCGGAAGCCACCCGAATTCAATACGTGAACTGCCGCGTTTATAATAATATTCGATGAGGATTTCGTATGCTTCGCCGGATTTTAAAACAGCCGTCTTTTCAGAATAGCGGGCGACGGTGTTTGCTTCCGTTTTTAAAAGAACGGCGCCGTTTAAACTCACTGCGGCTTCGTTTGTGTTGTACACACCGAATTTATATTCGCCGGTTTCCGGGGCAGTTAATGTTCCGCGCCAGCGCACCGCATATCCTGAAAAAACATCGATTCCATCAGCCGGTGGATCCTGTTCCCAGGAGAAATTAATCTGATCGGTCACGCGTTCAAATACCGGCGTGCCGGACGGCTTTTCTGTCTGAAAAAACCCGGCGTGCCAGCCGCGTATCCCGGCGTGCTGATCTGCAATTGCAAGATATTCGGAATCCACCGGCAGAACCGGAATATCGCGCACCGGATATCCTTTGATGTATTCGACTTTTGCGCGCGAACCCATCAGCGTCCGGATACCTTCCAGCGGCGTGATTTCATATAATGCTTTGACCTCTGAGCTGCCGCCGCCGGCGGACATTTTACGGTCGGCATTGTCACCGACCACCAAAACGGATTTTACTTTATCAGGATTCACCGGCAGACCGCCGGCGTCATTTTTCAGCAGTACAATGGATTCACGCGCAATGTTTTTCGCGATTGCCTGATGCTCTGCAGTATTGCGCGCGCCGGGTTTTCTGTTTTCTTTCATCATTCCGGAACGGAGCACGACATATAAAATCCGGCGGATTTTTTCATCCAGCAGTGATTCCGGATAATTGCCGGAAAGAACTCCTTCGCGGAACGGACGGGCGAGGTAATATTCGTCATATTCGACCGGCGTACCCATTTCGATATCCAGTCCGTTGAAAACGGCTTCATCGGTATTATGCGTTCCCGCCCAGTCTGAGACGACCAGCCCCGGAAATTTCCATTCGTCTTTTAATACCTGCTGCAGCAGATAATGGTTATGGCAGCAGTGCTGCCCGCGAAACCGGTTGTACGCGCCCATCACGGTTAATACGCCGGAAAAAACGGCGGCTTCAAAGCCAGGGAAATAGATTTCGCGCAGCGTCCGTTCGTCAACTTCAGCATTGGTTTCAAAGCGGTTCAACTCCTGATTATTGGCCGCGAAATGTTTCACGCACGCGGCAACATCCTGCTCCTGAATTGCGTGAATCAATCCGGGCGCCAGCGAGCGGATCAAATGCGGATCTTCGCTCATATATTCAAAATTGCGTCCGCACAGCGGAGTCCGGATAATATTAATTCCCGGCGCAAGGATGATGTCTTTTCCCCGCTCCCGCGCTTCCCTGCCGAGCACATATCCAAAATCTTTTGCACAGTCCGGATTCCAGGTTGATGCCAGTGCGGTGCCGGCGGGAAGATATGTTGCATCATCGTCATCTCTTCCGGCGGAGCGCCAGCTGTCTTTGGCAATTTCCTGCCGGACGCCGTGCGGCCCGTCGGACATGACGATATCCGGGATTCCAAGCCGCGAAATTCCGGCGGATGAAAATTTTGTGTTGGCATGACACATACCGATTTTTTCATCCAGCGTCATCTGCCGGAGAAGCGTTTCAATTTTTTCAGCGATCTCCATCATGCCATGCTCCGGCTATTCAGCCACCCGTCCGTCATCTGCCGGAGTTTCATTCTGACCGCGCAAGCCGCAAATCAGCTCACGCACATTCTGTGTTCCTTTCCAGGTGAACCAGATGGTTGTCAGAACGGCGATGGTGGTATAGAAAATTAAAACCCAGACCCAGTATGCAAGCCAGGCTTTATCAGGAATATCCATAAAAATGCGCAAAATGCAGCCGGTGATAAACGGGAGAACGGATGTCAGCATGATTCCAAAGTTTAGAAACAGTATCATCTTATCCGTACGGGTAAACTCATCCGTGATTCCGAGTCGTCGGAAAAATCCGCCGACCTGATGCCGTTCGATTACTTCTTCTGCAACCGCATATTTTCCGCGATGCAGCATTTTATCCATTTCAAAGCCCGGCTTTACACGGGTGACTAAAGATACAGTGACATAAACTGTGATTGCGCAGAGCGCGGAAATCACCATCATCTGAACGCCGTTGAAGAAGAAATCTTCCGGCAGCTGCTGTATCCATTGAACCGCCGGAAATCCGGCTTTAATTGCGTCCAACTGATACGGCCAGATAATATTTCTTAGAATAATTCCGGCAACTGCCAGCGTTGAGCCGGTAATCATTCCGGCCCACGCCCCGGCGGTGGTGCCGCGTTTCCAGTAGAGTCCGCCAATCACCGCACAGCCGATTCCGCCCATATAAATTGCGCCGGTTAACTGGAAATACATCAGGATATAATCGCCCAGCGGAAACAGCCAGCTCCAAAAAAAGACAAAGACCGAAACGCCGAAAACCGCGTATCGTATCCAGCGCAAATGCCGCGCCGTATCCAGCGGTTTTTTCCGCAGCGGAACGATGACGTCCTGCACAAGAATACTCCCGTAAATCAGCAGACAGGTATTATCCGTAGAAAGCGCCGCCGTAACAATCACCGTACAAAACAGTCCAAAAATTCCGACCGGCAGCAGTTTGGATAATCCCAGCGGAACGAGCATTTGATTCTGCAGTTGTTCCGTCCCCAGCGAGCTTAATCCCTGACGGATTGATCCGGCCATTTCCGCAAACTGTTCATTATTCATGATAATATAAACCGCCAGCGGAATGATAAAATAAATCAACTCATGCGTAGCGCGGCTTAAATTTCCAAGAATTCCGGCCATTTTCAATTCATGGGAATTTTTTGCCGAGGCGGACAGCGCCTGCCCGGTCATCCAGCATTTCCGCGTATATGCTTCGATAAAAACCATCATGGCAAAAAACGTAAAATTAAAACCGGAAATCCCCTGCTGGTCGAATGGATTGATAAACGATTCTCCGGGGCGGGCAGAAAGCATGGTGGATGTGAATGTATCCCATTTAAAGAAAAGCAGAAGTACAACAAAAACCAGCAACCCGCCGAATTTCAACAGCGCACTTTGAATAAAATCTGTAATAAGCACAGCCACCTGCCCGCCCATTAATGCAAAAAACGCCGCACCGGAAATCATCACCAGCATAACCATACCGAGCGTAAGATTCAGATCCATACCGAACAGATGAACCATGTGAATTGGAAGCCCGAAAAAATAAACGACGAACCGGGCGCTGATGGCGGGATAAATTCCATAATTAATAATACCGGAAACACAGGAGAGGATTCCGATAAAAATACGGAAACGATGGCTGTAGCGCATTTCCAGAAACTGCGGCAGTGTCAGGGCTCTAGTCTGCCGGTAACGGTAGGCAACCCAGCCGGTGGCTGAAAAAATAAATGTTGCCAGAAGCATCATCGACTGCCACCACAGTCCGCCGAAACCCGACTTATAAAATTTTTCGAACATGGCGACTATTGTGATCGCCCCGATTGCTTCAGCACCTTCCGCCATCGTCAGCAGATAACGTCCGGCACAGCGATTGGCGGCAATATAATCGGCAACACTGCGGGTTAAGCGTCTCAAATAAAATGTCACTGCCGTCAGTGCACCCAATCCGAACAGCAGAACCCCCCAGTCCCACGCATGTAAATTCATACAACGGTTCTTTCAATTAAATCCCGGATTACTGCCAGGAATTATTTTTTTCGGTCACATGATACGTCGTTGACTTATTCACAAACGGCTGACTGCCGGATTGAGTTGAGATATTTGCTTCGAACACTCCTGTACCGGTGGCTGACACATCAACGCGCACTGCGCTGCGCCCTGATTGTTTAATTTCATTGCCTTTAAATACAATATTTTGCCGTTGCTTTCCTGTGCAGTGAATTCCATGAAACGCGGATTGGTAAATTTTATTGTTCTCTACAATAAACCCCTCCACTTCATCCGTCTGAGGAAATATCCATATTGCGCCGCGTTCTGCTTCAGGCGCCAGCCCTTTGCGTTTTCCGCACCGGATCAGCACATTATCCTTGAAATAAGTATCTTTGAGCTTACTCATCGGAAAAGAGGACGGCATATTCACCACAAAACCGCCGCCGTCAGTCAGCAGATTATTTTCAATCCGGTGATTTTCTCCTCCTGCCAAATCGCAGTTTGCACCCCACCAGACCGCAGAAACTGTATTTGAGCGCAGTGTAACGCGGGTTGTAATTCCAGGGGATCTTGAACTGCAAAGAATCGCTAAACCGTCATCACCGGTGCCGCGCACATGATTATTTTCAACGAGCACATTATCTGTTTCGTATTTCTGACCGTTATTAATATTAATCCCGTCGGCGTATGTACAGCGCACCCGGCAATTCCGGATCACGCCATCCTTTCCCGCCATCCAGAAACCGACGCCGATATGTGAAATCCAGACATTTTCAACAATCCAGTTGGTTGCCACACCGAAAAATGCTTTGTGTGATTTCGGTCGATGCGTTGAGACCGAACTGTCAAGGCTCAGATCAAAAACACCCGCGCCGGTTCCTTCCAGCCGGAAACCGGCATTCCCCGCCCAGTTTGTTGCATAGTTGCCGACCGTCTCATATAAAACCGTATGCCACATGCCGGCGCCCTGCACTTTAACGCCGTCCAGAACAAAGAATTCGTTCTGCAGATAGTTTCCGGCAGGAAACCACACGGTTTTCCCCTGGGCTTTTGCATCTTCGATGCAACGCTTAATTGCCGCCGTATCAACGTCCGCAGATTTTCCGGCGGCGCCATAGTCTACAACCGACAGTGCGTTTTCCGGGCAGGAAAGCGGCGGATCAACCAGTTCCGGCTCAATTAAATCAATCCGGTAAAATTTTGCCGTATCGCCGGAATCTTTCTGTAACCGGACAGCATCGCCGGCAGAAATGCCTCCCTCAATGAAAAAGCGGGTTTCATCCCAGAACACATGAGGATAACTTCCGGGCGTTTCACTCTGTCCGTTTTCGAATAAGACCCCGTCACCGTACAGCCAGTTATGTTTTGAACTTAAGGTGAGATTCTGCCGGCGCTCGCCGTTTACATATAATCCCAATGTCGCCGAGATTCCGCCGCCGTTCGGCGCGTCCGGAATGCAATGGCGAATCACCATTGCATTTGCGGCGCGCTCAAACACGAACTCGATATAATCGCCGGTCTTTTTCAGCTCCGCATATGCGTGTCCGGATGCCTCCTGCTCCGGCACGGAAGGCCAGGGGCAGGATTCAGACAATCTAACCACACTGCCTTTTACTGTTGCGGCGCTCTCAGCCTCCAGCGTTATAAACGGCATATCAGCCCCGGCGTTCGCCGGATTTTTTCCTGTAATCTGAAATGCCGATCCCGTTGCAAACGAACTTATTCCGGCGCACATAACAATAACTAAACATGGTTTTGTCTTAAACATACGGACCTCTGGTTGATCATATGAGATTCAGTTTTTTTCCGGCGCGCACTGCTTTATCGTGTCAAAAAATGGCGGGAGATGAACAGCCCGGCTCCGCTGATTAAAAACAGACCGATGGTTCCCGCTTCCGGAACTGCGGCTGTCACAACGATATCATCAAAAAATCCGTTGTTGTTGCCGCGAATATATACGCGGCTGAAACTCGAATACGACGTATCTGTAACCTGAATAATCTGATTTGCGCCTTCAAACAGCGTCAGAATGCCGGTCTCCGCTTCCCACGTCAGCGTAAGTTCAACAAAATCATTCCAGGTCGATGTATCGAACGTAGCATTGTCTTGATCTGTGCCGGATGTTGCGGTCACTTCATATCCTGTAAGCCAGTGCGAGCCGTTGACAGAACTGCCGATCACATTTCCGGCTCCAAATGTGGAATGATTATTATGTGTTGGATTATTAAATGCGCGGATCGTATAAGTTCCTTTGCCGCCGTACTGGCTTACATTCCCGCCGGTCCACATTATACCGTAACCTTGAGTCCCCGCTTCATTGAGCAGAAAAATCCCATGCCCGCGTCCATAGTTATTGTGCAGCATTTTTACACTCAAACTCCAGTCGCCCGTTACCGTAGTCCCCAGGCTGTCATACGCAATTGCATTGCCTGCTGACATAAATGACCCGGATGCCGGCGATGGAGTTTGCCCTGCCAGTCCTGCGGCTCCGAAGGATGCATTCTGCTGGACTGTAATTTCTCCGTAAACCGTAGTCCAGTCCGTGCGGAGGGCAGCATTATTAGCGTAATTCATTCCGTTTGAATAGATGACGTTTGCCGTAACGGACAGGCTCATCAGTACTGCTGTTACTATTATGATACATTTATTTTTTCTCATTTTTTCTCCATTTTTTATTTTCTGTCTACTTCTCCGAATTTATCGCAATAACCACCCGTTATTGCGACGATGGCCATTATCTTTCTTCATTCTTTCATACCCGTCCCTCCTCTGCTTTCTCTTATTTTTTTTCCGAACCGGTGCTTACCTGAATGTCATCAAAGTACCCATCCGAATTGCCTCTTAAATAAATCCGGCTGAACTCTGAAAAACTGTTGTCCGCCGCCTGTGTGATAAATTTTCCGTTGGCATACAGCCGCAGCGTTCCTTCTGTCGCAGACCAATGCAGCTCAACCGTTAAAAAATCGTTCCATGCTGCGGTCTCATACGTTGCGGTATTTTGATCTGCGCTGGACAGTTTCGTTACACAATAGCCGGTAACCGGATGCTGCGAGTTGGCTTCCCGACCAAGCTGCGTTCCGACGCCGAAAGACGGCCAGTCTTTATAGTTCGCATTATCAAACCGCCGAATGCTTAAAAAACCATTTCCGGCAAATTGACTTACATTGGCAGAATTCCAGAGAATGCCATATCCCTGCGTTCCGGCTTCATTCAGCAGATAAATCCCCTGCCCGCGCCCGTAACTTTTATGCAGTATTTTTGCGGACAGCACCCAGTCCTCTTTCAGGGTTGCCCCAAGCTCGCGGTGACTGATTGCATTCCCCAGCACAAGCACCGTTCCGGATGCCGGAGCAGGCCGTGTTCCTGCCAGCGATTGAGCCTCAAACGTGATCGCATTTTTTACGGAAGAAAGTCCGTACATGGTTTTCCAGACGGAATTCAGCTGCCGGCTGTTTGAATAATCCATTCCGTCGGCAACAACGATGTCACCGGCAGTCAATTCGCAGGCAGCGGTTATGATACACAACACTGGCACGCATAATTTTAATCTCTTCGTCTGCACTTCCAATCTCCTTTTTAATTACGAATCCTGATTACACATCTAAAAATTCCTGCGGATATCGCTGTTTTAATTCAGGAACCGCCCAGCCGCGGCCGGTGACTGCGAGGCGTTTGTCGTAGTTTGTTTTTTTGATCATGCCGCGCGCATGAAACGGTCCGCCTTCGGCGAGCACGGTGTCCATCGGATCGCCGTAACCGGCGGGCATGGTGTCCATCATGTGTTTGTGCCATGCGTCATATTTCTGCCTGGCGGCGGCGGCGAGTTCCGGTTTTTCGGCAACAATATTGCGGCGTTCGAGCGGATCGTTTTTCAGATCGAAAAGCATCTCCTCATCAAAGAGATGGAACCCGTCATGCCAGGTGCGAATCCAGATATAATTATCCCAGCGCACAGAACGCTGACAAACATGTGCACACTGGCTCAGCACCAGATAGTCGCGTCCACAGCTTTTCCCCTCTTTTAACACCGGCGCATAACTTGCGCCGTCCCACAGATCTTCCTGCGGAACGTTGAGCAGTTCGGCGAGCGTCGGCAGAA